>NZ_CAMYIP010000249.1 GCF_947258525.1 uncultured Eudoraea sp. | reverse complement strand
ACCATCGCCGTCGCTGTCCGTTACTGAAGACTCCTGGTAGTCCGGCGTGCCGTCACCGTCACTGTCGGTGGTCTCGCCTTCGACACTGTCGGGCGTGCCGTCACCGTCGGTGTCGATGGTGCAACCCGCGCCGAACTGCGACGGGATGCACGGGTCACTGCTTTCGACGGTAACAGTTGCTGTGGCCGGCATGTTGTCGGCTGTATCGATCGTCGAATCAATCTGTTCCAGACCGATAAAAGCGATTACGTTGTTGTCGTACAAATCATCGGGCGTACTTGAGTACGCGACATCGTATGTAAATGTCGCCGAACCGCCCGCAGGAACCGTAAACGGACCGAGCCAACTCAACTGTTGCCCGGTAACAGTCAACTGACTATCTGGAAACAACACGCCGTCGAGCCGAGCCGTTCCGGGGACATAAGAGATCGAGCCGAGGGCAGGACTGGCGAGCGTATCGACCAGTTCACGCAAGTCTGCGGGAACGGTCCCGGCATTGCTCATCGTTACCGTGTAAGTACTCGTTCCACCGCCGGTCAGCACGCTGGGACTGGCTGATTTGGCTAGCGTCAGTGAATTTTCGACCGGCTGAATCGGCGGAAATGACGTCGGCGTGATTTTGGTGGTGTGTTTGATTTGAGTGCCGCTGCTGATGTAGTTGACCGGCAGGACGGCCGTCGGGGTCGCGATTGAGCCTGTAACTACAAACGTAAATACGATCGTATAATCGGAAGTGCTGCTCTGAAGGCCTGAGAGAAACAGCGTGTCCGTCACGCTTAGCGTGTTGCCGCCGGTCATGTCGATACTGGTCGAAACAAGCTGCAGACTATCTGCCGGCCAGTCGGCAAGAACCGCCGGCGTACCAGCAAAAATACTGCCGTCGGCCGAACCAATTGTCCCCGTTGCACCAATAGTCGTTATCGTCATGATCGCGCCGAGTTCGGGCGGGTTAGGGCCAAGTACCGTTGTATTGACCTTGTTCGCGCCTGCGGCAATCGTGTCCCCGGCATCGAGCGTGAACTGCACGCCGAGTCCGTTCTGCGTGCCGCTGCCGTCGCCAGCACCGCCTGGCGGCGCTGGTGCCGCGGCCAGCTGGGTGCCCACACCGCCAAGCGCCGTCGGCACTCCATCGTAGACAGTGACATCATGCGTTTCTGCACTCGTGACCGCTGTCGCTTTTAAGTAGATGAATGCATAGGTTGTTTGGCCGCTCGCCAGGGGTCCGAGCGACACAAAACCATCTTCTCTTATGGTGCCCGAAAAGTTCTCTGTTCCAACCCACAGATCGTCGATGTCGGCACCGCTGTTGTTGACGACCTGGTAACCGGCATACATGCCGACAAAGTCTTCACCAACGTTGGTATAAATGACTGGAGAGGATACGCGATCAATGTCCACGGCCGCGTGAACGCTGGTAGCGCCGAGCAACAGCAGCAATAGAGTGAGGTAAATCTGTCGTCCGATTCTCATGTGTGTGGCATTCCTGTTTTGCCGATTCACAGTCACGGCCAATTGCCGTGAATACGAATACTGAAAGTAATACGACACACTGAACGTGCCAGGACGGTAAGTCGTAGCAGCAACGGTCAAGGTCGATCATCAGACGACCGCGGTAACAGTCGCTCGTCCAGATTCAACGGTCCCGCGGGTTATTGGCGCGACCGAAATCGATCTTATGTCTGATGACCCTGCTCATGCGGTGAATTGGGTCACATTATCGTGACGGTGACATGCGCTAACTACCTTGATTTTGTGAACAATTGTTACCGAATCACCGGACCGTTTGGCTACTCCATGCGCGACAGGTACAGTAAACTCTGTTTGAGATTCTTTCTCTCGGGACGTTCTATGATCAGCGTTCGCATCAGCACTACACTAATGATCACGGCACTTGCTGCCGCAGCCTGGTCGGCCGAGCCGCGTACCGAGCACACCTATCAACTGGCGCCTGACGAGCCGCGCCCGGCAGCCGCCCTCGACGATGCAAGCTGGCTGGTTGGGTCCTGGTCCGGCACGGCTTTTGGAGAGAAATTCGAAGAAGTCTGGAACGCGCCGTCCGCCGGTACGATGGTCGGGCTGTTCAAGCTCTATGGAGACGACGGCGTTGCGTTCTACGAAATCCTGTTGCTCAGCATTGAGGAGGGCACTCTGAGCCTGAAAGTGAAGCACTTCAATGCAGATTTCTCAGCCTGGGAAGACAAGCCGGACTACATTGACTTTCGCCTCGTCAAGAAAGAGAAGGATGCGTTGCACTTTGGTGGCCTCAGTTTTTACAGACGGGGCGATGACGCGATAGACGGCTACATTGTCATGCGCAATGGTGAGGACATCCAGGAACATCACCTGA
>NZ_CAMYIP010000248.1 GCF_947258525.1 uncultured Eudoraea sp. | reverse complement strand
GCAAACAAGCGCAAACAATACTACCGTGATCTTCGAAACCATGCTTACAATTATATCTATTACTTCCGACTATCCAAACCAAACCGGTACGTAAAAAAGCGTGGCCGCCTAACCACGCTTTAAGTGTTAATAACATTAAACCTTTTTACGCGGGCACCAAATTCGCACTTTCCCGGCATTCATCGAGCCGCTCGGCAACATCGCGATAGTCTGCTTCTTCACCGTGGATTTCTTCGAAAATCGTGAGAGCCTTTTGATAATTGCAATCCTGTGCATAAGCACTTGCAAGTTCATAGTTCAATGCCTGCTTTTCTTCGTCGTTCAAACCGTTGACTTCAAAGGCTTTATCAAACCAGACTATGGCGTCGTGCGGCAGGTTCTTCTCAACTAAGCAATGTCCGATTAGCGTGCAGCACTGGAGGAAACGCCCCGAACCGTCGTTTGCATCAACGCATTCGATTGCCGATTGAAACTCTCGAATGGAATCTTCGAGAAGCCCCATTTCTTTGTATGCAACTGCGTGGTGATAGTGGTTTTCGAATTCCTCATCGGTCTCCGCCGCAACCGCAGCAGCCTCAGTGGCCACAGGCTCGGATTCCGTTTGGTCAGCTTCAATAGTCTCCTGTTTGGGCGTTGAAGAGACGTCGGTACCAGATTCAACTTCTTCTACCGCTCCATCCTTTGAAGGCGGCTCATCGCTGAGTTCGTAAGTCTCGGGTTCTGCTAGAGCTTCCCGATCAAACTCCCCTCCAGATTCCTCTTCGCTTTCGGTTTGACCATCGCTTTTTTCTTCAATCTGTTCTTCGAACGGATTGTTCGCGCCGATCTCTTCATCATTTTCGTCTGTGAGCGAAGCTTCCTCTGATTCTTCCGAAATGCTTAAAGAAGAACCTTCGGCGGCTTCCGTCAATTCTTTTTCAACTTCCTCAAGAGATTCATCGGGGCTGGCTTCTATTACATATGTTTCTTCCGATCTGCCTTCCTGGCCTGAGTCCACGTCGGTTGCCGGAGCCAGACTCCCGATGATCTCGCGAATTTCGTTGAATTCGGCAAGAGCCCCGTGTTCTTCGTCAAGTTCTTTGATTGTCTGCTGTGCGATTTCCAAATACCCCTGGTCGACGTAGAACCTTAGGTTTTCAATTTGTTCTTCAATGTTGAAAACTTTCTCTGTTGGGTTTATCTCGTCAACCTCGACCGGCTGAAGATCCGCTTCGGTCAAGGTAATTTCGGCCGTTTCCTCAGAAAAACTCTCTAATGTGTACTCAACAGCCGAATCTTCCGCCGCATCCCCGCCTTCCGCGTCGTTTAACAACCCGTTAAATGATTCAAAGGTCGGAACGCCTTCCCGCAAGGGAGCAACAGAGTCCGATTCTTCATCATCATCGACAGTTTCGACTCCATTCAGTTTCTTGAGACGTGTAATGTATTTGTCATCCTGAGGAGAAAGCAACAAGAGCTGCGTAATTGCAAAGCGTTCATCTTCCATCGATTGCGCAAAATTCGCCGCGTCCAGCAAATGTTCCAGCACTTTCCGGAGCTCGCCTTCATTCTTGTGCCACGTGTAATACCTGACAAGCAGACGAAGTGCTTGAATGTCTTCCGGATTTCTTGCGACTATCTCATTGAGGTAATCGAGCAACCGTTCCGGTTTTTGGCTGACAAGCAATTGCTCGGAAATCATCGAGAGAAGTCTAACCGCGGAACCAAGATCATCATGTTTCAAATAATACTCAACCAAATCGAGTAATTTTGCGTATGCTTTTGGATCGTTGGCGACGAGTTCGACAATCACGATTTCGGCTTTGTCTGGCGTATCCATATCCAGATAACAGTCGACTAACGAATGAACAACATCGATATTGTTTGGATCGTGCGTGTAAAGCTCATCAAGAACTCTTACCCCTTCCTCGGGATAACCTAGCTTTATTTGAGAACTGACGTAACCGCGAATTGCGACAAGATCTTCCGGAACGACTTCAAGCACGCGTTCAAAAACCGTTACGGCTTCCTCGTGGTTTCCATTCTCGGCAAGTCTAACTGCGCCCTCGATAAAAGCCCGCGAAGCCTCTTCTTTCTGATTGTTCTGCCAGTAGAATTCGGCTATCTTGAGGTAGAA
>NZ_CAMYIP010000247.1 GCF_947258525.1 uncultured Eudoraea sp. | reverse complement strand
AGCGCAATCAGGGGCAGTTCCCGGACGCACCGATCAGCCTATCGGAATGGGTGCTGCGTGTTGATGGATTGGTCACAAAAGAACTCTCTCTGTCTTTCGAGGACATCCGGCGCCTGCCCAAAGTGGAGGTGGCCGATACCCTGGAATGTTCCGGAAACAGCCGCTCGCTATTAAAAGAGAAGGCCTCCGGAAATCCATGGACCATCGGCGGTGTGGGCAATGCAGTCTGGGGCGGCATCTGGCTGAAAGACGTGCTGGCCTTGGCGGGATTAAAGAATGACGCCCGGCACGTGGGCTTTGAAGGATTCGATAAACCACTGGGATCGGCCGGCATAAAATTCATTCGCAGCATTCCGATTGAAAAGGCCATGTCCTCGACCCTGCTGGCCTATGAAATGAACGGAGAGCCGCTGCCCCTTGAACACGGTTACCCGTTGAGGGCGCTGGCCCTGGGATGGACCGGGGCCAACTGTGTCAAATGGGTTCACCGAATCGAAGTTCTGGATCGGCCCTTTGAAGGCTTTTTTATGGACAAGGTCTACCGGGTGTTTCAAAAAGGCGAAGACCCCAAATCCGGCGAAGCGGTTAAAGACATCCAGGTCAAATCCATCATCGTCGAGCCCGCAAAAGATCAAGTCCTTTCCGTCGGCAACGTGCCGGTCAGAGGAGCGGCTTATGCCGGCGAGGGCGGAATAGAAAAAGTCGAAGTGTCGGTCGACGGCGGTGCTTCCTGGCATCCGTCCAAGTTGATCGGACTTGAGCAGCCATACGCCTGGCGTCGCTGGGAGTTCTTATGGGAAGTTAAGTCCGGGGGTGACTATACCATTAGGGCTCGGGCAACCGATACCAACGGCCACCGGCAGCCTGAGACGGCCCATTGGAATGCTCTGGGATACGGGAACAACGGTGTGCGGGAACACGCCGTCACGGTCCGAATTGACGCCTAACTGCTTTATAAGTGGTGTCTGCTCAAATAAATGGTTCCATACGCCTGATTACAAAAAAGCAAAAGTTCACGGCATCACCAAAAATCAATGAAATTTTCCAGAATCCTCCTCTCCTTACCTATCTTATTCGGGCTGTCTTGTTCAGGTTGCGTCAGCAATCCTTCTATTCCGGTCGCAGAAGATAGAACGAATATCTATACTATAATTGGACCTGATTACCGAAATCGAGGCAAAATTCCTTTTGAAAGCATTAGAACGAATATCTACACTATAATTGGACCTGATTACCGAAATCAGGGCAAAATTCCTTTTGAAAGCATAGAAGATAAGTTTACATCGTCTACCGGCTGCGAAGTTGCCTATACGTATTACAGGCCGAGGGTCATATCGAATGATGTGCTTGTCGTGCTGGGCCATGGTTTCATGCGAAGTAAAGACAAGATGGCATATTTGGCTCAACACCTGGTGAGTTGGGGTTTATCCGTTGTTAACTTGGAATTTTGCAATTCAAAATTGTGGGCCGGGAATCATGATCGGAATGGTGCCGACATGGTTGCGCTATCACAGAAATTAAACGCAGATAAGGTCATATACGTCGGATTCTCGGCCGGTGGTTTGGCCGCCATGGTGGCAGCAAATTTGGATAAAAATACACGGGCCTTCTTTGGCCTTGATATGGTGGATCACCAGGAATTAGGGAAGAAAATAGCACCTAACCTGGTTGTCCCATTTTTCGGATTAATTGCCGCACCATCCGCATGTAACGCGAACAATAATGGATTGGATCCATATGTACTGGCCCCGCAGTTTAAGGTGATTAAAGTTGAGGACACAAGCCACTGTCATTTTGAATTTCCAGTGGACGGAAAATGTTCGCTCGTGTGCGGCAAAGGCGAAAAGCGCTTCAGCCGCCAAACAGTCCAGCAAACGATTGTGGGACTTACGACTGCGTTCTTGTTATGGCAGACCGGTATCGACGTAAATGGCGAAACCTGGTGGCATGATAGTCAACAAAATTACAAAACTCTGATAGATGCTGGTTATATTAGAAAGCCAATAAATGATGAAACAGGATTTAATTAAGAAACGTTCTGCCGTTTTTGCACTTACCTTCAGACGCCGTTGAAAAGTTTACTGGTTGAATGGTTGATTAGGTAAGTTATAGTCATAATTTTAAAATGTTACGATTGTTAAAAAATGAAGTGTTCGATTATTTTGCAAATATGGGATAAATCCAGATTTACAACCACTTAACCAATCAACCAATTAACGATATTTGTACCTTTAGGTGTTGTGATACAC
>NZ_CAMYIP010000246.1 GCF_947258525.1 uncultured Eudoraea sp. | reverse complement strand
TTGAGCTGACAGTCGTTGTCGATTTTCGCATAAGCGAAAAACCAGCCTATATTGAAGGCTTAACACACTTTTTCTCGCAGAGCGTAGAGAACACAGAGGTAACATGTGTTTTTTTGCAAAACATTATCGCTTTATTAATATTCCTTTGCGTTCTCTGCGCCTCTGCGAGAGTAAATATCTATAGCCTTATCTGTATAGACAACCCATGCTGTACGGCAAAAAAATCATAGTCTGAGTTTGGGTTAATATGACACTGTCTTTCAGATTAATCCTGACTATTACAGATTATCGGCATGTCATATTTATTCCATCTAGATACATGAAATCATCTGAATCACAACGGATTAACGAATGCACATTAAAGCTATTACGAGTCCGCGGGTTGTGACATGCAACCTCTAACCCATTACCTCCTGTATATGTCCAGGCCGAGCATCGCCACTCCTTATGGTTGCCATCTATATTAATGTGATTAGATTTAGCGCCTCCTTTAACAAGCAATGTGCTGTTGAATACAAAACCTCGATCTTCCCGGGTGATTTCTAATGTATATGGTTTTGCAGTACAGACACTGCTATAGAGCATGAGCAGTAATAAAGGCAGGGTGAGATATTTCATTGTGTAATTCCAGTTATTGTTGACGTAAACTCAGGTAAAGCAAAGCGCATGCTTTATCCAGAATATTCACTAACACGTCAAGTGATTAATACGTGATAGGGAGTAATTGTTCTAATAGTATAGAATATTTCTTTCTGAGCCTGTTTTTTCTTAATTAGGATAATACGTGCTCACCATGTCAAGTCGTCGGGTATTTGATATTTTGACGATGAGTAATCTTCATCACTGGTATTTTCTTCCTCATTAAATATTACGATGCGATTCTCATTTCGTTGCTGAATTTTTTCGGCAATGTCCAGGGGAACCAGCTCGTATCGACCTTCGATGCGCGCGATGCCTAGTTGACCGTTTATTACCTGCTGCTTCATTTCTGCATTAATATAGATGCGTTTAATTTTTTTATTGTGTTCGAAATTGTAGACGATGTCGCAGTTTTCATCTCGTGACAGGCAATTACTTGTGATGAGTTGGTTGATTTCAACAGATATGGCTTTTTGACGTTGTTGTTCTACCCTCTTCTTATTAAGCTCACGGTCGCGTTTAGCTTTTTCCTCAGCTGCTCGTTGAACTTTTATTTTTGTTTCATCAGTCACTTTGCTGTTTTTAGAATGTTGCTGTTTGTTTTTGTCCTGCCTGGCTTTATGGGCCTGTTTTTTGCTGACCAGGCCGGTTTTTAACAGTTGGTCTTGAAACGGGTTGCTCATGCTTTCTATCTCGTTATTTTTGATGCTGTATTACCACTACTATCTATAAGTAGTTGTTCTGCCAGATTGCTGCGGAATGTTGATTATCCATCTAGCCCGGGGCTTGCGTGATATTCTGTTCCTGACAAAATATTGTTCATAAAACTACACGGACAAATTATAACCGAACAATTAATGGTTGGTTATTGATTAAGTGATTGAAGTGTCTATCAATCCACAGCATTGTGCGTCCGCCTTCGTGCAATATCCGGGCTAACGCGGCCATACACTTTTGTCTTTTGCCGGGACCGGTTTCGTCTGTTTCTCCTCAGCCTTTTTAACGCGGATCTTACTGCCATCCAGTTCCAGGCCGTTGAGCACCTTTATGGCTGCCCTGGCTTCGCCCTGTTTTGGCATTTCAACAAAACCGAAACCCTTGGAGCCGCCGGTTTCTTTGTCGATTATAAGCTTGCAGGACTGTACTTTGCCGTGAGACTCGAACAGTGACCGGATAGATGCTTCCGTGGTGTTGCGGGCGATATTGCGTACTAGTAGTTTCATGGGTGCACCGTGGTATTATCAGGCGTCGATATTTATGTAGTTTCAGAATCAACCATTCATTAGTAATAATTAGCTGGATTAAATGAAAATCGCTTCTTTTCACTCAGCTTCAGCTTTGATCAGGACAGGCTTGTGACCAATAACGATATTTTACGCCGTATTCGCACTATCTTCGACTTTAATGATAAGGAGATGATCGCTGTATTTGGGCTGGCTGATTATGAGGTGACATGTGAGCAGATTAGTGGCTGGTTAAAAAATGATGGTGATCCTGCGTATCAGCCATGCAGTGACAATCAGCTGGCGATTTTTCTAAATGGCTTGATTAACCATAAACGCGGTAAAAAAGAAGGCGAGCAGCCTGAACCAGAACAGAAATTGACGAATAATATCATTTTCATGAAATTGAAAATTGCTTTAAACCTGAAGGCTGATGATGTATTAGAGATCATGAGTCTGGTTGATACGGATATAAGCAAGCATGAGTTAAATGCGTTTTTCAGAAAGGCTGGCAATAAACACTATCGCAAGTGTAAAGATCAGATCTTGTGTGATTTTCTGAATGGCGTGCAGCTTAAGTATCGCGATATTGTTAAATTGAAAGCAGAGAAAGAATAAGGGTCATGCCTTATG
>NZ_CAMYIP010000245.1 GCF_947258525.1 uncultured Eudoraea sp. | reverse complement strand
GAGGCGATCCTGTCGCTGGAGGATACGGCGCTCACCGGCTACTACAGCCCCGCGGTGCTCAAGTTTTTGCAAGGAATGACCGACGCCGGCAAGCCGCTGTCCGCGTCTATCAGCCACAGGATTCTGCGTCTGCCGCAGAAAAAGTACGAAAGCAAGCAGTGCCGCATCCGCAAGGCGCTGATGAAACAGGATCAACGCCAGCGGCGCACGCTCGCGTTTTCAGGAAGGTTCGAATGATGAAGACAATATCCCAAGCCGATACCGAAGGCGTGAGCAGATCAACATGGCACTTATCGAATACAAACGCGTCATCGAATGCAACTGCGTCATTGAATAAAAACTCGTCATTCCCGCGCAAGCGGGAATCTTATAACTGTTGGAAAGCGTTTGGTTGCAAGATCCCCGCTTTCGCGGGGATGACGTCCGCTATTGGGGTCAGGCTTATGGCCCGAGTCGAGGCCGCCGAGCTCGACTGCCTGGTCAAGCCGGAAATGTACGTCGAACTCAGCAGCCCGGTGGAATCGGTGCTGGAGGAAATACTGGTCGAAATTGGCGACCCCGTCGAGAAGGGGCAGCCGCTGGCACAACTCGAGGCCTCGGTAGAAAAGGCCAAGGTCAGGCTCGCGCGCCTGCAGGCCAAGTCATCGAGCGATGTCGAAAACCGCAAGGAGCAGCTGCGGTATGCCAAGCAGTACCACAAGCGGATGACAGACCTGCTGACCCAGAACTCGGTGTCGCAATACGAAACCGACAAGGCTGAAACCGAGGTTGCGCTGGCGCAGATCGAACTCAACAAGGCGAAGGAAAAGCGCCGCATCGCGCAGGTCAACCTCGAACTGGCGCAATCCCAGCTCGCGCTCAGAACAATCAGGAGCCCGATCGACGGTCTCGTTGTCGATCGCTACGCGATGGTGGGCGAAGCGGTCGCCGGCCGCACCATCATGAAGCTCGCCAAGGTCGACCCGCTCAAGGTCGAACTGATCGCGCCGACCGAGTACTTCGGGTTGATTCAGAAAGGCATGGAAGTCGAAATTTATCCGGAGCAGCCGGCCGACCAGGTGTTCATGGCGACCGTGACCATCGTCGACCAGTTGATCGATCCCGCGAGCGGCAGCTTCACCGTACGCATGGAGCTGCCCAACCCTGAAGACAAGCTGGTCGGTGGCGTCAACTGCCTGGCGAACTTCGCTTTCGATACCCCCGAGCCGGCAAGCGACGACGTTTACAGCGCGCTCGGATCGTCCAGCAACGGCAACTAGGCGGGACATACCCAGATGTTCTCGTGCGCCACTTCACAGTTCCGGCAATTTGACCCCGTTTTCGCGGAGTCTCGCCTGTGCCGCGCCGATCCCGACCTATACTCATTCGATACCCCGAAGTTTCTGCCCGGCGGACTCGCCGCCGCAGGGCAAACAGCGAAACGCGTGTTTTCTATAGTTAAGTGGTCGTAGAAGCGTTATGAGTAAATCGTCGAAAGATATCCAGAGGCAATCGAAGCTGATCCTCGAAGAACTCGAGGAGCGCCGGCTATTTTCGGGCGGCATCGAGGGACTGATCGATCCCAGCCTCGATTCCGACGCCAACGCGATCTACAGCGATATCAACGGCAGTAGCGCGCAAACCAACAATAGCGGCACCGATGCTGCCGCTGCCGAGCAGCAATCGCAGGAAGTCGTATTCGTCGATGCAGACGTCGACAATTACCAGCAACTGGTCGACGATCTCACCAAAAATGAGGATGGCAGCCGCAATATCGAGGTTGTAGTTCTCGATCAGGACAAGGACGGTATCGAGGAAATATCCGAATTTCTCTCCACGCGAGACGAGCTCGACGCGGTGCATATCATTTCGCACGGCGACGACGGCAGTATTCAACTCGGTAACACCGAGCTAAATGCCGATACGCTCGAACAAAACAACTTAAAGATTGCGCTTTGGGCCAACTCGTTTGCCGAGACCGGCGATATCCTGATCTACGGCTGTAACCTCGCCGAAACAGTGGACGGACAGGACCTGATCAACGACATCAGCAGCCTGACGCTGGCCGACGTCGCCGCGTCGACCGACCTGACCGGCCACGCCGGCCTCGGCGGCGACTGGGCGCTCGAATTTTCGGTGGGAGAAATCGAGAGCAAGGTCGCGGTCAGCGCCGAACTGCAGCAGGAATACCAGGGCACCTTCGCTACCTATACCGTGACTTCGCTCAACGACTCGGGCGCGGGATCGCTGCGCGAGGCGATAGGGCTTGCGAATACGTCGGGCGGCGCTGATACGATCGAATTCGGCGTTGCCGGCACCATCAGTCTGTCGAGCGCTTTACCGACGATCGGGGAGCAACTGGCGATCGACGGTTCGACTGCGCCGGGCTACAGCGGCGATCCGGTGGTCGAGATCGATGGCACCGGCGTCAGCGGCAACGGCCTGCGTTTTACCAGCGGCGCCGACGACAGCAGCGTCAACGCGCTGATGATCACCAATTTCACTGGTAACGGCATCCAGATCGATAACGGCGCCGACGGCATCGCCATCACCGGCAACTGGATCGGCACTACCGGCACCGGCACCACCGGCGACGGCAACAGCAATAACGGCATTAACGTGCAGGGCGCTAATACGGTGATCGGTGGCACCGGCGCCAACGACGGCAACGTCATCACCAACAACGGCAACGAAGGCATCAACCTGACCGGCACCGGCGCCACCGGCACCCTGATCCAGGGCAACATCATCGGCCTCGATCCCGACGGTTCCACTGGCACCGGCAACGGCGACGTCGGCATTGCGCTGCTGTCCGGCTCGCACAACACGACCATCGGCGGCACCGATCCAAATGCGCGCAATATTATCTCGATGAATTTCGAAGGCATCGAAATCAATTCGAACAACAACACGATTCAGGGCAACTACATCGGCACCGACATCACCGGCACGCAGAATCGCGGCAACGATTCCGACGACGGTATCGAAATCCAGAACAACGCCACCGGCAACCTGATCGGCGGCACCGAAGAGGGCGCCGGCAACCTGATCGCGTTCAACCAGCTCGACGGCGTCAATATCGTCAGCGGCAGCGGCAACACCTTGCTCGGCAACGAGATCCACTCCAACGGCGACCAGGACATCGACATCGCCGGCGGGGCCAACGACTCCCTGAGCGCGCCTGTGCTGTCGGCGGCGGGGGCGACCCCGAGCCAGATCACCATTAACGGCACACTCGTCGCCGCGGCCAATGACTTTTACCGGATCGAGTTTTTTGCGACCAGCGGCGGGGTCCAGACTTACATCGGCTTCGCCAACGTCGCCACCGACGGCTCGGGCAACGCGGTGATCAACGCGACCCTGAACGCCAGCGTCGCCGCCGACGCGACCATTACCGCGACCGCAACCGACACCGATGCCGGTTACGCGATCTTCGGCAGCTCTTCCGTGCTTTCGACCGGTGTTTCGGTCAACGCTGCACCGGTCAACAACCTGCCCGCGGCGCAATCGACCGATGTAGATACCACGCTGACGTTCAGTGTCGCCAACGGCAATCCGGTCTCGATCGGCAACGATTCCGGGGCTATCACGACGGTCGAGCTGTCGGTCGCTAACGGCACGCTTACCCTGGCGCAGACCACCGGCCTGACGATCGACGCCGGAGCCGACGGCAGCGCGACGATGACCGTGACTGGCACCGTCGAAGATATCAACGCCGCGCTGGACGGCCTGCAGTACACGCCGACCACCAGCTACGTCGGCAGCGATACGCTGACCGTCGTCAGCAGCGAGGACGGAACCCAGATCCTCGATATCGACAGCAACCTGCTCGGGCGCTACCAGTTCGAAGCGGCCGCGCCCGGCGGCGACGACAGCCCGGGCGGCACCAACGGCGCCACGCTGTTCGGCGACGCGGCGATCACGACCGATCCGCAGCGCGGTGACGTGCTGAGCCTCGACGGCAGTGGCGACTATACCGAGATCACGGGGCTTTACGGTGAGCCGGCCAACATCACGCTGTCCGCCTGGGTCGATCTAACGGGCACGAGCCGCGGCGAGGTGATCAATATTGGCGACAGGGTGATCCTGCGGGCCGACGACTGGTTTGGGGCAGGCGTCAAGGCGAGCTTCTACAACGGCAGCGGCTTCAGTCAGATCGAATCGGGTCAGCTGATCTCGGGAACCGGCTGGCATCACCTTGCCTTTAGCTTCGACGATGTCGCCAACATGCAGACCCTGTACATCGACGGTGTTGCCGTCACCACCCAGAATTACACGGACTCGATCGATTATACCGGCGGCCAGGCGGATACCCGCATTGGCAGAAGTTTCAGTAACTTCTCCCCAATTTACTTTGAGGGATCGATCGACGATGCGCGCATCTACGACCGGTCCCTGACAGCCAGCGAAATCGCTGACCTCGCCGCCGAGCGGACTAGCGACAGCGACAGTGTGGCGATCACCGTCAATGCGGTCAACGATGCGCCGACCTTCGGCATCGGCGACGGCACTCAGACCACCGACGTGAACTCTGGCAAAGATCAACCCTATGCCACGGCGTTACAGTCCGATGGCAAGATCGTCACGGTCGGTTTCGCTCAGAACGGAGGGCAATTCGAATTCGCCGTCACGCGCTACAACCCGGATGGGACGCTGGATACGTCCTTCGGCGGCGACGGCATCGTCTCGACTGATGGTGGTGCGATGGGGAATGTCGCCACCACCGTGGCCATTCAAAATGACGGCAAGATCGTCGTGGCCGGAAGCACTGGCGACGGCTTAAGCGATGATTTTGCAGTGCTGCGCTACAACAGCGACGGCACGCCGGATACCACCTTCGACGGCGATGGGATGGTCACAACATCATTCAGCGCCGGCCTTGACCAAGCCTACTCGATTCAAATTCAGCCGGGCGGCGAGATTCTGGTGCTGGGCACGAGTTCCAACGGCACCGAGCTTACCATGGCTCGATACAACGCCGATGGATCGCTCGACACGAGTTTCGACGGCGATGGCAAGCTCACGGCAAGCTTTCCAGCAGGATTGCAGAACCCCGACAGCGTGTTGCTGCAGTCGGATGGCAAGATCCTGGTCTCCGGCACGCAATACGTCGTCGATCATCATCAACTCGCTCTCGCTCGCTTCGATGCCAATGGGAACATCGATACCAGCTTTGACGGTGACGGCCTGGCCACCGTCTATGTAGGGTCAGGAGGTAACGACTATCCCGGCGGTCTCACGCAACAGGCCGACGGCAAGATTCTGCTGGTGGGACGTAGCTGGAACGGCACCACTGGCGACGCTGACTTCAGCGTGGTTCGCTTCAACACCAACGGTAGCCTCGACACAAGCTTCAGCGGCGACGGCATGCTCACCACCGCGATCGGCACCGGCGATGAAAGAGCAGCGGATGTCGTGGTTCAACCAGACGGCAAGATTCTCGTCGCAGGGTACAGCGACAATGGCTCCGATAACGAATTCGCGGTGGTTCGTTACGACGCCAACGGTACCCTGGATTCCAGCTTCGGAACCGGTGGACAAGTTACCACGAACTTCGGCTCGGGCGATGACTACGTTAGCTCTATTCAACTTCAGCCCGATGGGAAAATCGTGGTGGTCGGCGATGCCGGCGACTTCGCCGGCCAGGACATTGCCCTGGTTCGGTACAACGCGGATGGCACGCTCGACGATAGTTTCGCGGTGGTAAACGGTCTTTACGCGACACAAACCTTTATCGAAGGCGGCGCGCCGGTGGTGCTCGACAGCGACGTCACGATTTATGACGCCGAGCTTTCGACCGCAGATAATTTCGACGGCGCTATGCTGACGCTGGTGCGCAACGGCGGCGCCGATGCCGAGGATGTATTCTCCGCAACCGGTACACTGGCCGCATTGACCGAGGGCGGCAACCTCGACGTCGGTGGCACGATCATTGGCACGGTCACGACCAATAGCGGCGGCACGCTGGTTTTGACCTTTAATGGCAACGCGACCAACGCGCTGGTCGATTCGGCGATGCAGCAGATTGCTTACAGTAATTCGAGCAATGGCCCACCAGCCAGCGTGCAGATCGACTGGACCTTCGATGACGGCGACGCCGGCGGCGCATTGCAGGCACTCGGCAGCACCACGGTCGAAATTACCCCCGTTAATGAGACGCCGACCTTCATTGACGGTGCTTTTGGCAACTGGAACTTCGACGAGGGCAGCGGCGACAGCAGCGCTGAAGGGGCCATCGGTATCAGCACGGCTACTCTGGGTAGCACGACTGGTGCCGATGCAAACGACCCCACCTGGACCAGCGGCGTCTTTGGGCAGGCCTTGCAGTTTGACGGCGTCGATGACTACGTCGAGGTCGCCGATGCGCCGGGGATCGATATCACCGGTCCAGAATTCTCGGCCTCGCTGTGGATAAAGCCGGACCGGGGTCCCGGTACTGAAGACATGTTCTTCATGAAAGGTGACCGAACAGGTACCGGTAACGTCAACTACTATCTCTCCTGGAAAGACACGGGCAAGATGACCTGGGCCTTCAAGAGCGATGGTGGTTTTGAATATATCGACTTTGATGTCACGCTGCCCACGGTCGATCAATGGAACCATGTCGCCGTGGTTTTCGATCGCCCCACCGTCTCGATATACATCAACGGTACCGAGTACTCCAGTAGTGTCGCTACCGGTGGCACCATGGACAAGGACCTGGTGGCCAACGATGATCCACTGTGGATCGGCGCAGGCCGCGATGGTGGGAATCTTGTGACACCGGGTAATTTTTCCGCCCCGTTCAGCGGCGCGATCGATGAATTGGCGCTGTTCGACCGCGCCCTCACCGCCGCCGAGATCGAGGCAATTCGCACCAGTGCACCACCGGTGGTAACGGCGTCGGCGTTTAGCATCGACGAAAACTCGGCGAACAACACCGTGGTCGGCACCGTCGCTGCCTACGACCCAGACGTTGGCGACACGCTGACTTACGCGATTACTGCGGGTAATACCAACGGCGCCTTCGCAATCGATAACAGCGGCGTCATTACGGTAGCCAACAGCGCAGCACTGGACTTCGAAACCAACCCGGTTTTCACGCTTACCGTTGAAGCCACCGATGACGGTAGCCCGAACCTTTCGGATACAACGACAGTTACCATTTCGCTGAATAATCTTAACGATGCTCCATCGCAGGTAAATAATGCGGGGCTAACCGCAGCAGAGGGCGCCGCAACTATTATCACCAACGCCCAGTTGGGTTATACAGACACAGAACAGCCGGCATCGTCAGTCGTTTACACGGTAACGTCGAGCCCGGCTAACGGTCAGCTTGAGCTCACCACCAATCCGGGCGTGGCCATCACCAGTTTTACCCAGGACGATATCGACAACAGCCGCGTCGTCTATGCACATAACGGCAGCGAAACGGTCGCTGACAGTTTCGGTTTCAGCGTGGACGACGGGCAGGGCAACTATGCCAGCGGACCCTCAATAGTTGGTATCGGCCCCCTGACCAATGTAACAAACGGTATCTCCAACGCCAGGGCACCCGACTATTCTCCGGACGGTAGCCAGGTCGTGTTCTCGCGAAATAACGATATTTACATTATGAACGCCGACGGCAGCGGCCAGACCCCCCTGGTGACCGCTGTCGGCGGTGATTTCCAGGCGGTGTGGTCACCGGATGGATCGCAGATTGCTTTCACCTCGAACCGCGATGGCAACAACGAAATTTATATCATCGATGCCGACGGCAACAATGAAACCAGGATAACAACCACCACCAACCTTGTCAGCGATAGCGCGCCGGCCTGGTCGCCCGACAGTTCCAAGATCGCATTTACCTCGGATAGCGACGGCGACAAGGAAATCTGGGTGATGGATGCCGACGGCAACAACCTGGTTCAGCTGACCACCGATGGTGGCGTCGACGGCGGCGCTTCGTGGTCACCGGATGGTTCGAAGATCGTGTTCCAGTCCACCCGAAACGGTAATTATGACATCTACGTGATGGACGCCAATGGTGCCAACCAGACCCAGCTGACCAGCGACGCGGGACTGGATGCGCTGGGCGACTGGTCGCCGGATGGAACGAAACTGCTGTTTTATTCCGACCGCGACGGTAACAACGAAATCTACGTGATGGATGCCGACGGCAATAACCAGGTCCGTCTGACCAACGATCTTGGCGATGACATCGAAGCGGAATGGTCACCCGACGGTTCCAGCATTTTGTTTACCAGTAACCGTGACACTGACTACGACGTATACAGCGCCAACGTGATCTACGAGAACAGCTTCGCGATTACCGTCACACCGGTCAACGTCGCGCCGACCGATATTGTCGTCGGCAGCACGATTACTGGTGGTTTGAACCTTAACGACGATGGCGGCAACGATACCTACCTGGTTGCCGACAGTGGATTAACGGCACCGCTTACCCAGTTCACCTTTGAAACACAGTTTGTTGGGAATAACGCATCCTCAGAGGTGCCTTTCATCTCTTACAACACGGGCTCCGGCGATATCTTAACCATCAACACGATGGCCAACAATACACTGGAGCTTGATATTGGCACCGGAACAGAGGTTTTTTCCTCAGCCATCGACTACAACGCCGCATTGATGGATGGCCAGCCGCATACCCTGTCGGTGAGCTGGGATAACACCGCAGGGGACTGGGCGGTTTATATTGATGGTGCCCTGATCGATAGCGGCACTGGGTTGTCGGTAGGTGAAACCATTCCAACCGGCGGCACTCTGATGTTCGGCCTCGAGCAGGATTCCGTGGGCGGTGGTTTTGAATCCCAGGAATTCTTTAACGGCACCTTTTACGACATCCGTCTGTTTGATGATGTACGCACCTCGACTGAAGTAGTGAACAATTATGACCAGACCCTGGCCAACACCGAGCCTGGCATGTTAGCCAACTGGGTATTTGATAATTTCAGTGGCAACGGTGTTATTACCGAGACAGTCAGCGGCAACAACCTGACGGAACAGCACGTTGTCGGCGCAGGTTTTACTTCAAGTTCACCCAACCTGACCTTATCCATCCCTGAAAACGCATCTAATGGCACTGCAGTGGGAACAGTATCCGCTGTCGACCCGGACGCAGGCGATACCTTTACTTACATACTTACAGACGATGCCAACGGGCGTTTCGATATCAATCCAACCAGCGGTGAAATCACGCTTATTGATGATAGCCAGATCGACTTCGAGGCGGCGACCTCGCATGACATCACGGTCCGGGTATCGGACTCCGGCGGCCTGACCTTCGACAAGGTTTTCACCATTGACGTTACCAATGTCAATGAAACCCCGGTTGCCGTGGCCGACAGTATTACAGCGATCGAGGGCGTGCCCTATGTCGCGCAACTCACGGTTGACGACCTGCTGCTGAATGATTCCGATCCGGATGGCGATACGCTGACGGTCAACACCACGCCGGTCAGTGGTCCCACCAACGGATCGCTGGTGTTGAACGCGGACGGCACATTCACCTATACCCCGAATACCGATTTCAACGGTACCGATGCCTTCACCTACCAGGTGCTCGATGGCAACGGCGGTACCGCGCAGGCGACGGTCAATATCACCGTGCAGCCACGCGAAGTACGTATCCTGTTTTCCACCGCGTCGGATGTTAACAACAGCAAGGTGCCGGGCGTTGCTTCCTGGGATGCCGGCGAGGTACTGGGTATCGGCGACCCGAACCTGTCGTTCGAACCGGCCGGCTCCGACGGCAGCGTGCTGCCGTACATGGACCTGGAACAATTTTCCGCCAGCAACAACATGACCCTGAACGGTCTGCATTTCGTCAGCAATGACATTACCGTCGGCGGCGCCAACAGCGTCGACCTGCAGCGCGGCGACCTGCTGTTCGTCTCGGAAAACAGCGAGACCATGACCAGCATCAATTCGCTGGCGATCAATGCCGGCGATGTCGTCATCTTCCGTCCGACCGCGGTTGATGACTACAGTTCCGGTACCTTTATTCACCTGCTGGATCAGCCGGGCACGGCAATGACCACCGGCATCACGCTGATCGAGAAGGACGTCACCATCGGCGACGTGACGCTGTCCGCAGGTGGTTTCCTGTTCACACAGGAAAGCATTGTCGAAGAGAGCAGTATCTACTATCACCCGGCAGACGATGTCGGTGCCGGCACCACCAGCGGCACCGTGCAGACGCTGATCAGCAGCGTCGATATGGACGTTAACTTCAATAATTTTGTTGGTGTCATGGTGATCAACGAGGACCTCTATCTCGACGGCACCATGGTACCCGCCGGCTCCATTGTTACCACGCTGGCCGGCGGTGACTCATCCGTCGGCGCCAACGGTACCATGATTAATAACGATGAAATCTTCTATCTGACGGTGACCTCGACCACCATGGGTTCGGGCAGCACGGTGGCGAACGCCACGCTGCTGTTCGACGGTGGCGAGATCGGGCTGAACAACTCAGCCAAGAAGATGAACAACCTGACCATTATCGAGGAGATCACGCCGGTCAATATCGACCCCGAGATTACCCTGACGGCATCAGCGCTGAGCTATACCGAGCAAAATCCACCTACCGTGATCGATTCGGCGGCAACCCTGGTCGACCCGGATTCGGCTAACTTCGATACCGGCGTGTTGCGCGTCGATCTGACCGGTGGCACCGCCAACGATCGGCTGTCGATCAATAACCAGGGCACCGGTGGCGGCCAGGTCGGTGTCAGCGGTAACACCGTCAGCTATGGCGGCATTACGATTGGTACTTTCAGCGGCGGCGGCTCCGGCAGTGAACCGCTGGTTATCGTATTAAACGCTGATGCCACGGTAGCCGCGGTCGAAGCGCTGATGCGTAACATCACTTACGAAAACATTTCGCCGAACCCATCGACCGCAGTGCGCACCGCGACCTTCACGGTGACCGACGGTGACGGCGGCAGCAGCACCCCGGTCGCCCGTAATATCAATGTCAGCAGCGTTAACGATGCACCGGTGCTAAGCGGCGCCAATGACCTGGCAACGATCAACGAGGATGCCTTCAACAATGGCGGCACCCTGGTCTCTGATCTGATCAGCGGCTTTGTCACCGACACCGACGCCGGTGCGCTGGAAGGCATCGCCGTGGTTGCCGTCGACGATACTAACGGCACGTGGCAATTTACCACCGATAACGGTGCTAACTGGACCGCTTTTGGCTCGGTATCGGCAAATGCCGCTACCTTGCTTGCCGCGGAAGCCGACACCCGCGTGCGTTTCGTGCCGGACCCGGGCTGGAACGGCACGGTCAGTAACGGTATCACGTTCCACGCCTGGGATCAGAGCGTCGGCGCCAACGGTGACACCGTTGACCTGACCTTGGTAGCCAATGTCAATGACCAGTTTAATGCGGTCTCCTATGCCAACGACGACGGCAGTGCGGTCTGGACTTCGAACTGGACGGAAACCAACGATGATGCCGCGGCGGCGACCGGTAACGTTCGTATCGAGAGCGGCAAACTACATCTGGATAACCTCGATGGCGGCAGTGCGGAGAGCATTACCCGCTCCGCAGACCTGTCTGCCGCGGCCACCGCTACGCTGACCTTCGACTACGACGGCTACGGTGCCGGTGCGCTCGATACCGTTTCCTTCGAGATATCGAACGATGGCGGCAGCAGCTGGACCCTGCTGGAGAACGTCGACATCGTTGGCAATGTCTCTGACAGCAAGAGTTACACCCTGGAAGACTTCACCCCGCTGACTGCTGACATGCAGGTCCGCATCAGCATCGTACAGGGCTTCGACGGGGTCTCCGAGCAGATCAACATCGACAACGTCGATATCGCCTATGCCGGTCCTGGAATCGACGGTTCGGGTGCGGTGAGTCTGGCGACTGCCAGCAGCAGCATTTCGGTAACCTCGGTCAACAATGCACCGACTATGACGGAGTGGTACAACGAGGACTGGTCGACGCGCAAACTACTGACCATCGACGCTGCGCAAGTTGCCGGTGACGTAACCGATTTCCCCATGCTGATCACGTTCAACACCGACGCCGAGCTGGCGGCGCAGGCGCTCGCCAATGGTGACGACATTATCTTTTCCGCAGGTGATGGCAGTACATTGCTGGCCCATGAAATTGAATTTTTCGACGAGACCACCGGCGAGCTGCGCGCCTGGGTCAAGACCGACCTGTCGGCGTCGGTCGATAATGAAATTTACATGTACTTCGGCAACGCCTCGGCCACCAACCAGGAAAATGCGGCTGGCGTCTGGAGCTCGAACTACACTGGCGTCTACCACCTGGATCAAGCGCCCGATGGCACGGCCGGTGACA
>NZ_CAMYIP010000244.1 GCF_947258525.1 uncultured Eudoraea sp. | reverse complement strand
GGGCGTCGAGTTCATCCACCACCGGGCGCATGGTTGGACTGACCCCGAATTCGCCACCCATGTCCTCTTCCATCCGCCCATCACCGGACAGATAAACCGAACGACCCGCCCTCAGGGTCGGGAAGGTGCCGATGCCCATATCATCCGCGAGTCTGTAGATGGCATCCTGAGTGCCACCAATCCACTGACCGCCGGCTTCGGAGAATCCACCCCCGGCGAGATTGTGGTTGAGCGTTCGCCCACCCACACGATCCCGGGCCTCGAGCACGAGGAAGCGTTGATTGCCTGCCTGTATCAGATCTCGCGCCGACGTCATACCGGAGATGCCAGCACCGATGATGATCACATCCTGGATTCCGGCTCCATCTGCTGTGCTGGCGGAGAGCAGGCGTGTTGAGAGGAGCGCAGATGCAGCTCCCGCACCCAGCAACTTTCGCCGACTAATAGTGCTGTGCCGTTTTTTTTCAACGTCTGATTGAGCCGCCATCTTGCTTATCCCCGTTTCGTCAATAACGCCGTGTGCAGAACCCTCAGCTCCGAGGGTTGGAATTCCGATGTTGGATTTTGCATGGTTCACTCGGAATACAAACCCCCAAGAACTGGGGGGATATAAGGGGGTACCGGAGCTACTTCGGACTATGCAGAAACGCGGCAACAGGCGAGGGGCCACGTTGTTATCTCCAGCGTGTTCAACTTAGGGCAGCAATGGCCAGTGCAGATGATCTCAAGGTAGAGAACGCATTCAGGAAACTGATGTTCAAACCGCCTATCTCCTCGGCATCCTGCTCAACAAGCAACAGGACAACGCCGCAAATTGGCGTTCGGAAATCAGACGAAGGATCGGCGCTGACATTTCGGGTTCTTGAACAGGACCGGGAAGCGCACCTCGAGACTGACGGGCCTCAACCTGAACTTTCTTTCCCAGCAATCCACTTTGCAAATGGATTGGCGGTGATGCCGTGCAGCAAAAGACTCATTCCGACGGTACAGGTCACCACGGTGGCGATGATGCCGCCACCGGGCAGGTTCTCGTTGATCACCATTATGGCGAACACCAGACTCGCCAGGCCACGAGGACCGAACCAGCCGAGGAACAGCTTACTGGACGTGCTCTCACCGCTGCCGGCCATACCCACGAACATTGGCAACATCCGCACGACCGTCAGGCTGAGAACCGAGTAAATCAGGATCTCAAACGTGAAGTGTTGAACGCTCTGGCCGATGACAGCGGTGCCGAAAATGAGCCACGTCAGCATTGCCATGCTTTCGCTGACGCCCTCGCCTGCAACCACCAGCTTGTGAGTCGCCCCTTTGGCGATGTGGCCGAAAAGAAGTCCGCCAGTAAATGCCGCGATATAACCACTCCCATATAGGACTCACCCACTCCCGGTTGGCTGCCTTCCTCAGCAACCACGCACCAACCGCCGAGATGCCCATGCCGACAGCCATCCCGATGCCCAGCTCCGCGGCCACCAGTTCCAGCGCCATCGAAGCGCCGCCGCCTTCTGAACCATGAGCCAGGGCGATGAACACCAGCAGTATGGGCACACATAGCCCATCATTCAGACCGCTCTCGCAATTAAGCCCTTCACGCAACCGTATCGGCACCGCCTCGTTGGAGACCACGGCTTTGCCAAGCGCAGCATCCGTCGCGGCCAGCATTGTCGCGAGGATTGCTGCCTCAAAGAACGTCAGGCCATCGAGCAACCAGACAGCCGCGACAATTCCAAGTCCGATGGCACCGGGAAGCCCGATAGCCAGCATCCGAGTGGGGATCTTCCACTGACTTCTGAGGATCGATGTATCTGCGTTCGAAGCATCGATAAAGAGAATGAGTGCCAGTGTGAGATCCACCAGCATGCGAAATTCGATCTGGCTGACATCGTCCTTGAACAAACCGAAGCCCAGAGGCCCCAGCACGAGCCCCGTCAGCACGAATACGATAGGACCGGAAATTGGCAGCTTCTCCAGCCGCCCTGCGATCACACTGTAGAGAAAGGTGAAAAGGGCCAGCACGGCCACTTCTACGTACATCGGTCAGCTTTCCAATCGACCAGACAGACTAGTGTACTCTCCCAATCTCACCCGGGCGAAGGTAAATGTGGCTCCGAACAGAAACATCGCCGCCGCATAGTAAACCCATAGCATCAGCACGAGAATACTTCCGGCGGCATCGTACAGATCAGCCGCGTCGCTGTTGCCAATCAAACGCGATATCACCGACTTCCCCACAGCGAACAGCAGCGCGGTGAGCAAAGCCCCGAGCCAGATATCCCGCCATGCCAGCGTGATGTCCGGCAGGAAGCGGAAATACAGCGCGAAGAGCGCGGTACTGGCGCACACGTCCAACACAATCGCATCGAAGGCAACCAGGTAAACGGCCATCTCACCAAGCAGCTCAACTAGCGTCCCCGCCAACCCAGTCACCGCCGCATCCAGGATCAGAAAAACGGCCATCAGAAAAGAGATGCTTACCAGGAGTGCCAGGGCGATCAGACGGACCCTGAGCAA
>NZ_CAMYIP010000243.1 GCF_947258525.1 uncultured Eudoraea sp. | reverse complement strand
CCAGAGAGAATATGTTCGATACCTAACAGGGTGTAATCCCAGGCCACTTGCCAGGCTGATCGCTGCCCCTCAATGCTCACCCAGGGTTGATCAGGCTTTAAGATCGTCGAAAAATGAGTGCCATCAACAAATTCAACCCGCACCAGTACATCGGTAATCGTCGCTTCCAGGCCAGGTAAACGAATGACGCTACCATGAATACTCGGTGTGTCAATTTCAACTACACGTTGATGCAATGCCGAATCAGCTAACTGCCGGATAGTTGGGGGAGCGATCGTTTTCCAGTTAGCGGGTAGTTGCAAACTCGCCGGATGGGCTTTGCCATAATAGATGGGCGCTCGCCAGATAACTTCATAGCGACTTGTATCTTGCTGAGTTAGCTGTAGCAGACCTGGCTGAGACTCATGGGCAAAGGCCTGGTTCAACAGCCCAACACAAAGCAGCAACAAAGCGATTATCGATGAGAGTGTTCGCATCATTTTTGTGCTACCTCGGCAGCTTGCGTTGCCGCCACCGCGCCGCCAGTGAACTCAGCGCCAGCATCTTTCTGTGTTGTTGCACCCTCGACCACCACCTCGTAGCCTTCACGCAACTTCTCATAAGCCATATCCTTGAGCTGCTGGCGACGCTGTGCCATATAGTCGCGCTCAACCTGATCACGTACTTGCGCCAGCTCTGGCAGATAACCCGCCGTATGTTTACTGACTCTCACCAGGTGTACGCCCAGCTTCGAATAAATTGGCCCGCTCCAGTCACCCACAGGCAGTTTCACCACATCAGTGGCAAAGTCCTCACCAAAAGAGCGACTGATTTCATACTGCGATGCCTGGGTGAGCTCATACGGCAACATGGTTGCATCACCCAGCGTTGCTACTGCTTCTCCCTGCTGCAATTGTTTCAGGATACGTTTTGCATCTGCATCAAAATCAGCTCGTTTGTCAGGATTCAAATACAACTGTTGAAATGACACTTGCGGCTGAATAAAAAATCGCTCCTCATTTTGCTGCATAAATTCATTTAACAACTCGTCGCCAGGCGGCTCCTCAGCGGTTAAATCCTCGAGCAGAAATTCCAGCTTCAGGCGCATGCGCTGCTTTACCTGTGGGTCGTTTCGATCTAGCCCCAGGGCTAAAGCTTCACGGTAATAGACTTCGTTACGCACGTAACTCTCGACCAGGGCGGTCATCTCACTATTGCTGGGAGATCGCAGCCTGTTGCGTTTGAATTGAGCCGCTAACTGGTCCATCTGACTGGGGCTCACCACGATGAGGTTTGGTGCATCATCGACCTTCTCCTGGGTCAGGCCGAAAAGAAGGAAAAGCGCTGCTCCGATCAACAGGAAATGCATCAGAGGCTCATAGATTAATCTTTTAATACCTTTCATAAATGGCCCATTCATTCGCTATTAGCCATGAGCAGTTAGCCGGTCTTTTATTACCTATAGCTAAAGGCCAACTGCTCATGGATTGACTCTCGCGTTAACTCTTTGGTGTGTACCAGATCGGACTCGTATAGGCTCTTTCCTGGCCGACCGTCGTAGCACCCTCGGGAATCTCGACCCCGTAGCGGTGGGCATCGTAAACAATCCAGCGCGGGGTTGGGATCTCTAGCACGCGGGCATAGTAGAATGCACGTTGCTCGGAATCGAAATCCGGATCGGTCCAGACGGTTGCCAGTTCTGAAGCACCAATGGTGTTGGTCCAGTTGGCGTTCTTGATGTCCACGGTATTGCCCACCGGTGTCCTGGCGCGGCCATCACTGTCAATTTTCCGGCCGTCGGAAACCGCGACGTCATAGACCTTCTCGTGGGTATTGCCCTTGTTGTCTGTCCAGCCTTTGATTATCTGGATACGGTCGAGGTTGGCACCGATAGGATCACGCAGCGCATAGACCATGAAGTTGGGGGCTTTCTTGCCTTTCGCTTGCATCAGGTCGCCGCCCATAGGCACACCCTTTTCGTAGCCACGGAATGCCGGCTGTCGGCTGTTCATGTCTTCTGCGGTGAAATCCCAGCCGCCAAACAAACGTACCATTATGCGCGGCCCGGTGGTGGCATAGGTCTCCTTGCGCTGCATCGCGTCATAAATACCTTCTCGAGTATTCTCGGTAGCAAAAACTGCCTGCAGTCCCGAAGCCACCATCTGCCAGCTGTAACGCACACCAACATCCGTTTTCTGGAATGGATGGGTCAGTCGTTCAGGCGAGGCCTCATAACCGGTGTGTTTGCCCATGAAGTTTTCTTCTTCGGCGGTCACCAGGGAGGTGTGGCTGTCGGTTGCGCCAACCATGCCGAACTTGTAGGGGTTGGTGCCCAGCTTCTCTTCGAGCACAAGGCCATTCGTACTGCAGCATATCATCGGTTTTGGGTGTTAGCAGATCCAGACTGCCCTCGTCCCAGGTCTCATAATCGGCAAACTCGTCGTCGGGGGAGAGGAATGGATGGGCTTCACCATCACCCTTGATCTGGGTGACCTCGTAGAGCGGTTCCCGCTTAGCGCGTGTCTCGACATATTTTTTGTCGATCTTGCGCCCGGTATACTGGGCATCCACAGGGAACATGATGCCGTTGGACAGGTTGCCGTTGTGGGAAATAGCCAGCACGGAACCACCCGTCTTCTCCTCGTATTCATCCATCCATTTATACAGGTTCAGCGGATCGGTGCTGCCGAATGGCTCCACCATCGTGTAAGGTACTACCTGGCTTGCTTTCTGCCCGCCATCGCGAAAGACCACGTTGCGGTGCATATTTCCGCCTTTGACCAGCGAGGTCCACTCAAAGCCAATCAGGGTGGTGAAGTGACCAGGCTCGTTGTATTCCTCTGCTGTTTTGATGATTGTGTCCCAGATCGTCTGGTACTTTGCCGAACCCGGTGCGTATGCTTTAGTCAACTTGGGGTCAAACTTGTTCTGTGCGAAAGTTTCGATCAAATCCAGCGCCGTACCCTGCGGGTCTTCCTTGATGCCGGCATTCCAGCGTTTACCCTGTTCCGTTGCCATAATAAGCGGGTCTCCCTTGATGACGTCCTGGACAAACCCCATCATGTCTGAGTGATCGGCGATGACCAGCCAGTCGAGGGGACGGCTCAGTTTCACCGGCTGACCGCTTGAGGCGATGACTTCTTCGCCACGGGCAAAACGATAGCCTGTGTCATGCAACGTGCGATTGCCGAACAGGCCGGCATCCATGGAATAACCGGTATGCAGATGGGTCTCACCCCAGAGTGGAAAAGTCGGGAAACTGCGCTGCGCATAAGGTGAATAAACCTTACCGCCATAGCCTTTCGCCAGTGATTCTTTGGATGTCGTGATTCCTATCTGTTCGGCGCTCACCGAGGACCCTAACAGCAGCAGGGCTGAAGCGACGGCGGTTAATGTGAAATATGCTCTTTTTTTCATAATGTTCTCCTGATTTTCTAGACAGAACGAATTTATACGAAAACGCGCAGCAAGACATCCCCCACGATGGGTGACAAATGGGGGGTTTTTATTAGGAGGTTTTAAGTGTCCGCACCACCGTGAAATTCAGGCTTTAAACAGACCAGGACAATCTCAATGTCGCGGCCCGGTTCGGCGATTCAGCGTTTGTCTGTTTCCGCCAGTTTCGAGCCCAGCGCCGCGGCCAGCGGGTTGGCGCTGATGCCGTGGGCCAGCGCGCTGAGAATGACCGTGCAAACCACCACGACCGCCATCTGCTCGGCGCCCGGAATCGTGCTATTGAGCACGATGATGGCGAACACGATGCTGGCGAAACCGCGCGGCCCGAACCAGCCCAGAAACAGCTTGCTCGCGGTTGTTTCGCCACTTCCGGTTAACGACAGGAAGATCGGCAACATGCGCACCACGGTAAGGCTCAACAGCGCGTAGACCAACGCCTCCCAGCTAAACAGCGGGATGGCCTTGTAGATAACCGAGGTGCCAAACACAACCCAGGTCAGCATCGCCAACAGTTCCGCGACGCCCTCGGTATTCAGTAACAGTTCGTGGGTTTCATCCTTGGCACGGATGCCGAACAGGATGCCGCCGACAAAGGCGGCGATATAACCGCTGCCATGCAGGGACTGAGCCACCGTGAAACAGAGTATCGCCAGCATCACCACCGGCACCTGGCCCCAGATTTTGGTGATCCAGCCGCGATCCCAGCATAGCTGCATCAACCTGACCGCGAGTGCCGTGACGCCGAGCCCGACCAGCACACCGATGCCAATCTCGGTCACCATGTAGTGTAGCAGCAGCGTGTCGCCCTGCCCTTCGACTCCCTGGGCCTCGGCCAGGATGATAAAGACGAACAGTAGCGGCACGCAAATACCGTCGTTTAAACCGCTTTCGACGTTGAGCCCTTCGCGAATTCGAGCCGGCAGCAGTCGATTAGTGAAGACCGCTTTACCCAGGGCCGCGTCGGTGGCGGTCAGCATCGTCGCCAGTACCGCCAGTTCCCAGATACTCAACTGTTCGAACAGCAACAGGCCAGCGCCAATGCCGAGGGCGATGGTCATGGGGACACCGAACAGCAACATGCGCACCGGAATGGCGGCGCTGGATCTAAGCACCGAACGATTGGCGTTGGCGGCGTCGGCGAACAGCACCAGCGCCAGCGTCAGGTCGGCGAGGATCCTGAGCCAGTCCCTGCCGACGTCGAGCTCGAGCCAGTCGAGGCCGAGGGGGCCGGCGATAAAGCCGAAGCCGAGAAAGACGATAGGACCGGTTAGCGAGGTGCTTTCGAGTCGTCCCGCGACGAGGCTGTAAAGCAGTGCAAATCCGGCCAGAATGGCGTATTCGATATACATGATATGTTGGCCGTTTCCAGTCCTCTCAAGGCTCCCGTATCCCAGCCGGTTTCTTTTGAACCGGGAACAGGTTCACGGGTACAACCTGTGCTGGCAAATTCGGGATTCAGTGCACGGGAAGAACAAATTACGTTGCGTACACCGAATCCCATCTAACTCATATCCCCTTATTCGACCAGTTCCAGTTCGCCCGGACGCCAGGTCTTGTCCAGCCAGGGCTCGAGCGGTCCGTAGGCGCGGAAAAGAATGAACCAGCTTTTTCCGGGAATGGTCTGGATCCAGTTTCGCTCATCCACGGTTTCCGGTTTGACCGGCGCAAAAATTACGTCGTAGGATCCGTCGTCATTCTGTTCAAGTCCCTCGCCCAGGCTGTTAATGCCGGCGAACTTCTGATCGGTTTGCAGCATGGATCGGGTCTGGGTGTCATAAATAGTGACCGACCAGTTATCCTTGACCGGCACATTGGCTGGCACGTGCAACTTGTAGGTTTTGCCGCCGTCGAGCGCCTGGTGCTTCGAATCCAGCCCGGCGATCAGGTAGTCCGAGCCCGCGCCGGGCCGGGTCACCGCCATCGCCGGGGTAACCACGACCGCGTTGTAATGCATCCACAGGCGGGAATCGAAGCGGCGTGCGCCCTCTTTCAGGAAATAGGTATCCTTGTTGGCGAACGCCATGACCCATTCGCTGTCGGCGCCATCGTAAACGCGCTGCCCCGGATCGCGCGGGAATACGGTGTTGGCGCGGGCATAGGCATTACCGATGGCGACCCCATCGGCGAGGATTTTGCGCATGCGCTCATCCGGGTTGAAGGGCTTGCCCTTGACGATACCGATCGCTGCGATCAGGCCGCGGGTTTCCGGGTCGAGAAAGTCCAGCGGTTCTTCCTGGATCAACTGGTTCAGGCTGTCATAGAAACTGACGTCGTTGGGGGGAATGGTCTTTAATTCCGCGAGGCCCGACATGTTGGTGAATTCCGTCTGCGGTGGGTTGTCCTTTTGCGCCAGCGGATAAATTTTCAGGTTTTGCTTGATCCGGTCGGTGGCTTCATCGACCCCTTTCTCGACATAACCGCGCATGAAGTTCCACACGCCGTAGGTTCTGGATTTGACAACATGGTATCCGTCAGGCACATCGCCCTCGTAACCCGGCGGTAAAACGAGGTATTTACCGCCCTTGCCCTTGTCGGGTCCGGCGGCGCCAAGATCGACGATATAGCGGAAGTACATGTCATTCAGCGCTCCCAGCACTCCGGGCGGCAACTCGATAACGGTCGGACCATCCGTCTTCAGATCGAGGAAACCCCAGGTATAGAGCGAGGTATTGTTCCAGGTCAGCACCAGGGGCCTGGAATCGCCCAGCTGCTCCGCGATCAGAATCTGGTTTGAGCGAGTCAGGCCGATGTCACGCTGGCCCTGGCGCATGTGGTACATCGACACCGCCGGTATCATGTTGATGAATACCGTGGTAGCGCGCGCCGTGTCGACATAGTCGTAGACGCTGGCGACGGTTTCTCGGTTCGGTACGCCGTCGAAAAACTCCAGCGTTCCGATTGAGGTTTCAACCTTGTCGGGCGTGGTAATCGAGACCGGGATATCCGTGCTCATCTTCATCGTCGGGGCTGGCGTGCTGCAAGCCACCAAAAGGCTGCTTGCCAACAGCGTCATCAGGGATTTCCCGCCCAGATATTTAGATTTCATCTTTTGCTCCTTCATAAATCATAAACTGTGTTAATCCGCGGCGATAATACATCCCGGGAACTGTTTGATTAAGAGAAAATAATTGCCACCGATCATCGGCCCTTTAATGGTTAAGTCATTAAAAGTGTCGCCGCCGGTGTCGTTATCATCGAATTCCCAGGTCAGGTAACGATATCCCATCGCCAAAATCCAGTTGTTCAGGGCATGCATAATTTAAGATCTATCAACTCTAAAAAATCGGTATCTTGCTAAAGGCAGGACTAGGCACCACTGGCGAAAATATTAGACGCATGCCGTAATCGGCACCGAAGTTATCGGGTGATTCTATATATTTGTACAACTCGACACCGATTTTGACCGGGAGTGGTCCAATTTTGGTGGTGGTGTTCCAGCCAAGACCAACAGGGAATGTCACTTTTTGACCGCTGTCAGCTTCGTGGTTGATAGTAATATTCGGGCCACCAAAACCGATGTTGGTCTCGGCAGTAAGCCGGTAGAAAGCAACGTACTGAATGTTGGTCATGTTGACGTCTTGCCGATCGTCATCGCCGGAGAAATCCCACCAATGTTGCACTACGGTACCTAGGATCCATCCACCCGGCTCACCGATGTGGAATGCCAGCGCCATTGGTCCCGCGCTGTTCTTGCCGGTGCCAAATACATCTTCGGTGGCAGTATCCAGCATGAGGGTAACACCAACGCCATAAATATTGGGTGGTTTCGCCATCTCATTGGTGGCGAAGGCATTCCACAGCACGATATCACCCAGCTCGGTCTCCCGTTCGAAATCCACCGTAAACGGTAAGTCCCCCCCTGGATATTGTGCGTTCCCTCGCGAGACGCTCGGCGCATCCCAATAATGAATGGGTATCACGGGGCGGAAAATATACTTCACGTCCTCGGTAAGCTGCATGGCCATCACTGGCATGATGGTCGTGGTGTTGAATATCTTTTTGTCTTCACCGAGAAAATCCAGGGCATCACCGTCATACCAGGTGGTATCGTTCTGCACGAACAGCATCCAGAGTTCTCCGAGCGGATTATTCATCATCTCGTTGATCTGTTCCTGGGTATATTCGCCCTCCTTCGGGGAATCACCTGATGCACCGTTTTCTTTGTCACCGCTATCCGCCTGCGCCAGTTGCAGGGAATTGCTGTCAAAATAAGGCAAATGGCCATTTAACCCGAAATCGCCTCGATCCCAATAATCACTTGTGATCG
>NZ_CAMYIP010000242.1 GCF_947258525.1 uncultured Eudoraea sp. | reverse complement strand
AGGCCGGATTCATGCGGAACGCTTCGTTGCACCAATCGGTGAGCGATTTACCCATGGCCAGCGAACACTCGATGGTGATGGGCTCATGGGTCAGTTTTCCGGTGAGTCCGCCGGGCACCTCGTGCGACGAAGCCAGCGCGTGCTCGGCCTTTTTGCGGCTGACGCCGCCGCCGCTGCACTTGAGCAGCTGGGCTTTGCTCAGCTTTCCATCGATGACGCAATGGAAGACGCTGTTCGTTCCCGACATCTTGTTGTTCATTCCGGGGCCTGCCATATCTAATTCTCCTCGCGACTCGTTGCGTTTGGGCTAGTGGCCGGAGCTGGGACTCCAGCTGTCTTGGCGTTCTACGGGCTCGCCCAGGAATTTCTTCCCTGGGCGACGACCGCAGAAAACCTGAGCATTAATGAGTGGTTACTCTTCGACCCCGCCGCCAGACGGCATTTGACCGATGCGGAAGATGACGAATTCGGCGGGCTTCACCGGAGCCAGGCCGATCTCGACGATGAGCTGGCCGGCATCGACCACCTCGGGCGGGTTGGTCTCTTCGTCGCACTTGACGTAGAAGGCCTGCTCCGGGTTGGTGCCCATGAGCGCCCCGGTCCGCCACAACAGGTTGAGGAACGACGCGATGGTGCGGGTGACTCGTTTCCACAGGCGATGGTCGTTTGGCTCGAACACCACCCACTGGGTAGCCCGCTCGATGGAGGTCTCGACCATGATGAACAGCCGGCGAACGTTGATGTAGCGCCACTCGGGGTCGGTCGATAGGGTACGGGCGCCCCAGATGCGGATACCACCGCCCTGCATCTTGCGAATGGCGTTGATGCCCTTGGGGTTGAGGATGTCCTGCTCGCCGCGGCTGATCTGGTACTTCAGCTCGAGGGCACCGCGGACGATCTCGTTGGCCGGTGCCTTGTGAACGCCGCGCTCGCTATCGACGCGCGAGTACACCCCGGCGATATGACCGGACGGGGCCACGAAGATGTTGCCCTTCTCGGGGTCGTAGACCTGGATCCACGGGAAGTAGTAGGCGCCGTACTTCGAGTCGCGCGGCCTGGGCATGCGATCGACCGAGCCCTGGATGGACTCCGGGGAGTCGAGGATCGCGAAACGGTCCTTGCGAGTCTCGCAGTGCGAGAGCAGCGCGTCCTGGATGGCCGGTGAGATCTGGCCGGGAGCCACTACGATCGAAATCTCGTCGATTTCGTCGAAGCAGCGCATGCCGGTGCGCTGACCGGGGCCGCCGTCTTTGCCGATGAACAGGCCGTCGCGGCCGGCCGCATTGGCCTTCTCCTGCTTCTTCTCATCCTTCTTGGTGCCCTCGTGGGTTGCGCCCTCGGGCGCGCCACAATTGACCACGAAGCAGCGAGAACCGCCGTTGTTGAAGAAGCCGTAGACGGCATGGGCGAGGTGCTGTGAACAGTGCTTGAAATCGCCGAAGGTACGCACGAACTGCGACCAGTTGGTGATGAGCACGGGCTCGTTCAGCGGGCCTTTGCTGGACTCGCCGATGAATCCGACCGTGTTGGTTCCAACCGCTTCGATTGGCTTGGAACCGCGGCTGACTTCTTCGACGTATACACCGGGTGACAGATAACTGGTCGCCATTTATAAGGTCTCCTGCGCTCCTACTTGCTTTGTTGCACTGGGTTGATTGGTTTTGAAAAAGCCTATTGGCCCTCGATATCGTCGCGGCTGAGGACCTCACGAGCAGGTCCGCGCTCCGGTCCCGCGGTCGGGGGCGAGTTGATGTCTCGGAAGTTGATTGCGCGCTCCTCGACCCGGGTGATCTGCTTGCGCTTGCGGGGCAGGATCGGGACCGCGGTCCAGACCGATATCGCCGGCCGCACCGGCTGGCTCAGGCTGCCCCAGAAGCGAGCCAGCGTACCCTCGTCGAGACGCTTGGACATCGCGATGAACAGGTCGTCGCGCGACTCCGACTCGTCGAAGCTGTCGCCAATGACTACCGACGGATCGATGGCGCGGTTGTCCATGATGGCGCGCACGCAGAGTCCGGTCAGAATCTGCTCGTCCTCCGGGGTCTGCGCCCAGCTGGAAAGCAGATAGTCGAGTCGCACGAACAAGCGCCGCCGGCGCTTGTACTCGATCTCTTCGCCGCCCTCGTCGACCTCGGCAAAGATCTCCTGGGACAGGTTGCCGTCGGATCCCCAGGCGTCGAGCGAGACCTGGTAGAGGTAGACCGAGACCGCCGGCAGCTTGCCCTCGATG
>NZ_CAMYIP010000241.1 GCF_947258525.1 uncultured Eudoraea sp. | reverse complement strand
ATGCCCTCGCCACGCATGCGCTTGGCGAAACTCACCAGGATCAGCGAGTCGTTGACTACGATACCGGTAAGCGCAAGGAAACCGATGACGGACAGGAACTGCAGGTTGTACCCGAACAGCATGTGCCCGAACACCACGCCGATCAGTCCGAACGGGATCGCGGCCATCACCACCAGCGGATCCAGCATCGAACGGAACAGTGCTGCCAGGATAAAGAAGATAAGTGCCATCGAGATAAGCAGCGCATCTTTCATGCCGCTGAACGATTCCGATGCATCTTTTTTCTCGCCAAGGAACAGCAACTCGTAACCGGGCAGGTCACGCTCGATATTGGCAAATTCACGGCGGACCAGCTCGGTCACTTCGAGCGGCGTGGTGACCTGGTCATCCACTTCAGCAGTAACGATACCCAAACGCCGGGTATCGCGGCGACTGATCGTATTCATGCCACGACCCATAGTAATGGTCGCGACATCGCCGAGGTAAACCAGCCGACCGTCATCCAGCACCAGTGGCAGGCGTTCGAGGTCACTGGTCTCGCGAATCGATTCGGGATAAATCACGCGCACCGGGATACGCTTGTTACCGCGCGTGACATGCACGGCCTCGACACCGAGGAAGCCGGTTCGCACGGCCGCCGCCAGGTCGCCCTGTTGCAGACCCAGCTCCTTGCCACGGTCATTGAGTGAATAGCGGTACTCGAGCTTGCCGGTCTCGAGGTTCTGCCGCACGTCCTGCACGCCGGGCAAACGCTCAAGGTAACTGACGATATCGCCGGCCCGCTCGCGCAACACGTTCACGTCAAGCCCGCTGACACCGACCTCGATATCCGCACCGGCCGGTCCGCCCTGCGGTCGCTGGATGGATATGCGATGCACACCGGCAACCGTCTGCAGTTTCTCGCGCAATTCATTCAGGATATCTTCCGTGGCGCGCGTCCGCTTGCCATCCCATTCAAACTTGAGACTGACCAGCGGCGAAATAAAGCGCTCGATAATACCCTCGGGTTTCGCCTTCTCCAGGTCAACGACCAGCTGGATGTACTGGCTGCCGATCTGGAAACGGTTGAAATCAATAAAACTCACGCCGACGTTGGTCAGCAGGGATTTAAGCTCATCATCCGGCAGCGACTCGAGGATGATCGTCTCCATCGCCACGGCGAGCTTGTCGGTATCTTCCAGGCTGTAGGTCTGCGGCGCCTCGGCATTAATAAAGAACTGGCCGACGTCGACATCATCAAATAGCTGGAAAGGCAATCGCGTCGACGCATAGATCATGGTGACGATTAACAGCAGTACCGAGAACAGCACCATGAAGTAGCGATTGGCGAGCGACCAGCGCAGCATGCCAATGTAACGCTGCAACAGCTTGCTCCAGTCGACGCGCCGCTCACGCGTCTGCCGGGTGTTTTTACCGGCATGCAGCAGTTCAGCCGCGTGCGAGGGCAACACCGCGAAGGCTTCCCATAACGAACCCAGCAGCGAGGCACTGACAACCACCGGGATTACGGCGATAAACGCACCCATCACGCCCTTGATGGAAAACATCGGCATGAACGCCGCGACCGTGGTGGCGGTACTGGCCAGCACCGGCCACAATACTTCGTGCGCACCGATGCGCGCGGCTTCGGCGGCGGGCTTGCCCATCTCCATGTGCCGGTAGACATTCTCGGTGACGATAATCGCGTCATCAACAATCAGGCCAAGCGCAATCAGGAATGCAAACAGCGATATCATGTTGATGGTGTAGCCAAGATAATACATCGCCACCACGGCCACCAGGAACGACACCGGTATACCCATGGCGGTGATCAGCGCCACGCGGAAATTCAGGAACAGGTAGAGCGACAGCAGCACCAGCGTCAGGCCGACCAGCCCCGATGATTTCACGGTATTCAGTCGCGTCTTGACGTATATCGACAGATCGTTGAACAGGCCGATCTGCAGTGTGGATGGCAGTTCACTGCGCAACTCATCGGCAAAGGCATACACCGCGTCGGCGACCGTAATGGTGGAGGCTTCCGCCGTCTTGGTGACGGTCAGGTTTACCGAGGGTTGTCCGTTGAAACGACCGATGGTGCGCGCCTCCTCCAGGCGCAACTCGATTTTTGCCACGTCACCG
>NZ_CAMYIP010000240.1 GCF_947258525.1 uncultured Eudoraea sp. | reverse complement strand
TCATCGAGTTGTTTCGTCGGTTGCTTCCTGCCGATGGATGACGAGGTCGATACGCGCGACATCATCGAACGGGCCTGGCGCGCAAATAAGCGCATTTTTGTCCCCGTTTTGCGCGCCGGGTACAAAATGTCGTTTCAGGAAATTCATCCTGAATCGACGCTCGAACAAAATTGGTTCGGAATCTGGGAGCCGACGAGCGGCGATTTCATTTCCCCACGCAATTTGGACATCGTCGTTGCACCGACCGTCGCGTACGACCTCCAAAACAACCGTATCGGTATGGGCAGTGGTTATTACGACCGTTGCTTTTCATTCTTGCGACACCGAGAGCACTGGTTCCGGCCAAAACTTGTCGGCGTCGCGTTTGAGTGCCAGAAAGTCGAGAAAATAACGCCAAACGCTTGGGATATACGGCTTTATCGCGTTATCAGCGACGCACCGCTGCCGCCCGATTCAATAGACTGAATCGTTTCAGGCGAGCTGAAATGTCGCACACCTGCGACATTTTTACGCCGAAAAATTCATCCCGCGTGATTTCTTGAGTCGTTGCAAATCGATGTACTCGCAGTTCGGTTTCCAAGTTCCAGGCCACCGTTTTTGTGGACGCACTGCAGACGCAATCCGAACCTGAACGGTTTTTTGCCGACTCGCCTTCCGACTCCGGCTACAGAGAGACTTTCTTAAGAGGCTGATAACAACGTAACTTTCTGGATTCCGGGTACCCGACACGGAGAAAATAGATGGCTACCAAAAAGAAGTCTCGCAAAAAAGCTTCGAAGCGAAAAGTCGCCAAGAAGCGGAAAGTAACAGCACGGAAAAAAGCCGCGCCTAAACGGCGTGCGACGAAGAGAAAGACCGCCAAGAAAAAGGCGAAGAAAAAAGTAGCAAAGAGAAAGACGAAGAAGAAGGCCAAACGTAAGGCGAAGAAGAAAGTCGCCAAGCGTAAAACGAAGAGAAAGACCAAACGCAAGGCTAAAAAGAAAGTAGCCAAGCGTAAGACCAAGAAGAAGGCCAAACGTAAGGCTAAAAAGAAAGTAGCCAAGCGTAAGACCAAGAGAAAGACCAAACGCAAGGCTAAAAAGAAGGTAGCCAAGCGTAAGACCAAGAAAAAGGCTAAACGCAAAGCTAAAAAGAAGGTAGCCAAGCGTAAGACCAAGAGAAAGACCAAACGCAAGGCGAAAAAGAAGGTAGCCAAGCGTAAGACCAAGCGCAAAGCGAAGAAGAAAGTCGCCAAGCGTAAGACGAAGAGAAAAGCTACCAAGCGCAAAGCCAAGAAGAAGGCTTCACGCAGAAGAAGGCGGTAGTTAGCTGGTCGCTTCGGAAGAGGCCTTCTTCCCGAGCAAGTAAAAGAGCCCGCTTCGGCGGGCTCTTTTCATTTCTGAGCTTTATGCGCCACCGTTCATGCGTGCAATTCGCGGCGATTTCACTATAGTACGCTCCTATGGACGCATCTCAGAAAAAGCGTAGCGCCGCCGAGGCAGCCTTGCAGTTCATAGAGCCAGGCACAGTACTCGGTGTCGGCACCGGCTCCACAGTCAACTTCCTGATCGATATGTTGCCGGACGTGCGCGATCGCATTGAAGCCGTCGTGTCGAGTTCAAAGGCATCGACACTGCTTCTTCGGGAACAGGGATTCGACGTCAAAACGCTCAACGAGGTGGGAGGCGATATCGATATCTATATCGATGGCGCCGACGAATGCAATAAGCACCTGCAGCTTATCAAAGGTGGTGGCGGCGCATTATCGCGCGAAAAAGTGCTGGCCGCGGCGGCGCGGCGCTTTGTGTGCATTGTCGACGACAGCAAGCTTGTTGGCATGCTAGGGGAATTCCCGCTACCGATCGAAGTGTTACCGATGGCACAGCAACTCGTCTCCCGCCGGCTCATGAAGATGCGAGGACACCCGATCTGGCGCGAGGGATTTGTCACCGATAACGGCAATCACATCCTCGACGTGGAGGACCTGCCGATTTCGAATCCCGTCGAAATGGAAGCACGAATCAACCGGATTCCGGGCGTCGTCACGGTTGGCATATTCGCTCACAGGCCCGCCGACATACTGCTGATTGCCGGGGACAACGGCGTCAGGGAGATGCGAGTTTAGGCGAGGGATTCTCGCGCGGGTACGCGGCGACGACTGTCGGCACGCACCGCGTGCCTCGGATCGAACCCCCGTTGGCGGAGTCAGAGTCTGGATTTGCACAAATTCCAACAGCAAGCCCAGTACGTGCTGACCGAAAACCAATCACTTATCATGAATTAGCAATCCTTATGGGCCGGTCTTTACTGTATCTACTAACAAGCAACTGCAACAAGAATGCAACACCACGACACGCCAGATGGCCGCTTTACCGCCGATAGCGGCCCTTCGGCTAGAATGAGTGAAAAGGGCCGCTAGTGAACCCATTCCAGTCGGTGAAAGGTGTAGCAATCCTTTGTATATGCAGTGGCTGTGCCTGTTAAAGTCGATAATGCCTATCATTCTTTGGGCTTTGAAGTGGGTAAAAATGATAATTTCGCACGAACACAAGTGTATCTTTATTCACATCCCCCGCACGGCCGGTACCAGTATAGAGCGATCTTTGTGTGCAGCAATGGGGATTGAGGCTTGGTGCAGCTACATCGGAGAGCCTCGCGAGGTTGTTCGCAGCTTCGGCGAGTTAGATAAGTTTCCTGATCTTTACGATGACCCGTACCGCAAGAAATTTGAGGGTTGCAAGCATTTGCGTGCCCGCGAACTGAAACAACTTGTGGGTGAGGGTGTGTGGGACTGTTATTTTAAATTCGCTTTTGTGCGAAATCCTTGGAGCCAATCGCTTTCTTCATTCCGCAAGATGCGAAAAGGAATGAGTCCCGCGAAAAGGCTGTTGTATCCGAATACCAAGTTCTTCTTCAATTTAGGATTAAAAGCTAAGTACGACCTGTTCGGTGCGAGTGCGGCGCAGCAGGTTGACTTCATTTCTGACGAAAAAGGCGAAGTCATTGTTGATTTCATTGGGAGGTTTGAATCCCTTCATGATGACTTCAGCACTGTTTGCGATGAAATCGGTTTGGAAGCGGCACTTTATGAAAGCCACGATGCAACTAATTCCGCGCACTATCGAGACCAATATTTTCAGTGGGGAAAGAAGATCATTACTCGGGAAAAAGCAGCTGACATCAGACTGTTCGATTATACATTCTGAACCGTTTTACCTTCCGCTATTGGCCGCTGCATTCATAGACCGTCTCGACGGTACGCCGCGAAAGCTGCTTGACAGCTCAAGGCTGAAAGGGCTCGGATGGCATGTCCGAGTAAGCCTCGAAGACGGCCTGCGCCTCGCGTATTAAGATTTTCAGGTCGCTGAGGACGCGAGTCCGAAGTCCTTGACCTAAGCCTCTTTGACCGCCTTCTGCCAGGACTTGTAGTAGTCGAACGGCACACGACCGTCAGCATGGCAGAATATTTGATCGTGCTGGAATGTGACGCACTTTGCCTATGCCGCTCAAGAGGTCTTTGGCCGGACCTGTGACTGGGATACGGCGGCGCTCTTTAGGTCGTCACGAAGTTCACGAATCGTTCGCCGCAGGCGCCGTTCCTTGGGCAGGCTGCTGTGCACTTTGCGCAAAAACTGGCCAATGGCGTTGGTCAGACCGGCGGAAGCGACCCGGCTCTGGATCTTGTCGAATTGATCCCCGAGTTCTTTCTCACGCTCGTCGCTTTCAGTGGCACGGGCTTTTACCGCCTCGATCCTGTCGCTGA
>NZ_CAMYIP010000239.1 GCF_947258525.1 uncultured Eudoraea sp. | reverse complement strand
CCCCTTCAGCAGTAAGTATTGCAGGTCCGGGACCGCAAATTGTTTCGCCGGTAGTGGCTGTAATATTTGGTGTGGCATTAACCACAATAGTAACTTCAGAAGAGGGACTCCAACATTCATTGACCGCGTCATAAAAAAAAGTATAATACGTGCCAAGGGTCGGATTATCTTTTTCGGCCTGATTTAAATGATCGCTTACGCTCGTGGGAGTGGGATTCCTACTCCAAACTAAAATGGTGTTTATTGGTGCGCTACCATCAGTATAATCATCTAAACTAAGTGTAGTGGGTATTAGATCACAAAATGTAGTAGGTACACCTGGGATAATTTGAGGTGGTGCAACATCACATGCCCGAGAACAATCCGATACGGTAATGGTTACCGTGACTGTCTGGTCCGTACATGGTGGAACCGCCGTAGTGGTAGTATAGGTGTAAATATAGGTGCCCGATGGTTCTTTGTCAAAATCCACTTCAGAATCTCCGCCACTAGGATCTACCGTTTCCGGTCCTCCAACCTGTACCCAGTCTCCATCGTCTTGGGTACCATCAAAATAATCATCCAGTTTTATCTTTTCCGGGAGACTGCTATTTTTAACATTACAGGCTGCATCACCAATGTTATCTGGAGCACCACCGGTAGAGGGTTCTATAGATACCGTAGCTACCACCGGGGTTCTGCCAGACACGCATGAATTAGCGGTGGCTTCTACATAAAATGTGGTAGTCACTGAAACGTTGGGTGTGATGCTTGTACCTGAACCGACTAATGTGCCCCCTGTGGGCGCAGTATACCAATTAATGGTGCCATTACTGGCAATTGCCGAAAGGGTTACCAGCCCCGGGCCACATCGTTCTGCCGGTGTTGTACTGTTTATTGTAGGCGTTGCCGTTACGGTGGCCACAATGGCTGTTCTTGGAGAAGAACTACAACCGTTCTCTGTTGTTTCTACATAATATGTCGTGGTAGTACTTATGCTGGGTGTGGTAAAACTAGTGCCTGACCCTAAGCTAGTGCCTCCTGTAGCAGCAGCATACCAATTTATGGTAGCAGTTCCTGAGCTGGAAGTAGCTCCCAATGTTACTGTTCCTGTATCACAGCGTTCACCAGGCGTAGTTGATGTAATTGTTGGTGATGAATTTACAGTAGCTACAACAGCTACCCTTGGTGTAGAAGTACAACCGTTTTCTGTTGTCTCTACATAATATGTCGTTGTAGTACTGATGCTGGGTGTGGTAAAACTAGTGCCAGACCCTAAACTAGTGCCTCCTGTAGCAGCAGCATACCAATTTATGGTAGCAGTTCCTGAACTGGAAGTTGCTCCTAAGATTACAGTGCCAGGACCGCAGCGTTCTCCTGGTGTTGTACTGTTTATTGTTGGAGTTGGTGTTACCGTAGCAACAACAGCCGTCCGTGGTGCAGAGGTACAACCGTTTTCTGTTGTCTCTACATAATATGTCGTGGTAGTACTGATGCTGGGTGTAGTAAAACTAGTGCCTGACCCTAAACTAGTACCTCCTGTAGCTGCAGCATACCAATTTATGGTAGCAGTTCCTGAGCTGGAAGTAGCTCCCAATGTTACTGTTCCTGCATCACAGCGTTCACCAGGCGTAGTTGATGTAATTGTTGGTGAGAGATTTACAGTAGCTATAACAGCTATCCGTGGTGTAGAAGTACAACCGTTTTCTGTTGTCTCTACATAATATGTCGTGGTAGTACTGATGCTGGGTGTGGTAAAACTAGTGCCAGACCCTAAACTAATGCCTCCTGTAGCTCCGGCATACCAATTTATGGTAGCAGTTCCTGAACTAGAAGTGGCTCCCAATGTTACTGTCCCTGCATCACAACGTTGTCCGGGGGTCGTCGCCGTAATTGAAGGCGAAGTACTAAATGTCAGTGCCAGGGTTGTAGCCGCAGTGGCTATGGGAGAAGGGTTATAGCATTCCAAGCCAACATTAAAGCCCGTATACCATGCATAATAGGTGCCAGATGTAGACACAACTGAACCTGGTAACAAAGCAACTCCTACCAATGGGCTTGTACTCCAAACTAAAGTTCCAGCACCAGATGGAACATTGGTCACATAAGGATCTAAATCTATAGATGCCAAGTCGCAAATGGCATCTGCATTAGTACTTAAAGTTGGGGCAAAAAAACAGTCCTGAGCACTCACCTGAGTATGAAAAAAAAGAAGTACTATAAAAGAGAGAAAACCTTTAAGAAATAAAGGTATGGTTGCAAACCGTGTGGTGTTTTTTTTCAATATCATAGCTTGTCCTTTGAATTATAAAAATTCAAACCATAGCAAGTAATGCAGGTTAGGCGAAATAGGGACCCAATATTACTAAAAATGTAGTCTTCTGACTAATATAAAGGCTTAAAACTTACTTTTTCGGTTGAACCGCAAAATCCATGGAACTTTCTCCTATGAAACCACAGCTGAAGTGACTTCTGCGGAGGGCTCAATTTTTTTGACCAGTCCCTGTAATACCTTCCCCGGACCTACCTCTGTAAACAGCGTTGCCCCATCTGCAACCATGTGCCGTACGCTTTGTGTCCACTTAACCGGGGCCGTAAGTTGCGAGATCAGGTTTTGC
>NZ_CAMYIP010000238.1 GCF_947258525.1 uncultured Eudoraea sp. | reverse complement strand
AGTATACGTGTAGTAAATGGAAGTGTTAGATCTTCGAGACCCGGAGGAAGTGCTTGTGCAAGCTGTATACCTGTCCAAACCTTTAAAACCGAATATATTGCCAGTACCCTGGTAGAAAGACCCAATGAAGTGGGTGGTGCAGATCCGTCTTCGGCAGATACAGGTGTGGGTGTTTTTGCAGGTGCACAGACCCTGGCTTCCGTGACTATTGCCAATGAAGGTGTTGCCGGATTAGATTTTGGTTTTAATTTTAATACTATTGTGAATACAAATGAAGATGAGCAAGGATCTTTGGAACAATTTATAGTTAATAGTAATAACCTTGGTGAAACAGGCCTGGATATTGAAGCTAATGGCATTTTTGATCCTGTGGCTGGGGAAGATACTTCCGTCTTTATGATCCCATCCTCCGGAGATGTTTTGGGCAGGACTGCGGATCCTAATTTTGGAAGTGGTTATTTTAATATTACTGTTCCAAATGGTAGCCCACTATCAGTTATTACAGGTGATAATACAAATATCGACGGGAGAACCCAAACAGCTTACTCCGGTGATACCAATTCGGGAACTGTTGGTTCCGGGGGTACATCTGTTGGAACTTCGGCGATTTCTTTACCCAACTATGACCTTCCTGAAATACAAATTAACAAACAAAATGGAGAAGTGGCCCAATCACAGGGCACGAATGTCACTATTAGAAATATTGCAATATTCGGAGGAAATGTCGCAGGTATAGAGGTATTAAGCGGATCTGTCACTATATCCAATAATCTTATTGGAGTCAATGCTGTCGGGGTAGGATCGGGAAATACCGATAATGGTATTTATGTTACCGACGGGGCAGCAGTTATAGACGGAAATTATTTTTCCAGCAATACAGATGCCGGAATTTTAGTTGATGGAGGAACTTCTACCACCATTCAGAATAATCATTTTAGCACGAATGGTGATGGACCTTGTGATGATAATATTACAATTGCAGGTGGAACAGGAATTGTAATACAACAGAATTTAATAGAAAATGCCTCAGGACTTGGTATTGACGGGGATGGGATTTCAGGAAATGTATCTGTATTGGAAAATACCATTACCGGTTCCGGTCAGGATGGAGGTACCTGTAGTGGAAATCTTGAAAATGCAGGGATATTGCTCGACGGTAATAATTCTGCTATTACAAATAACATTATATTTTCTAATGGTGGCCCGGGAATAGTTTTAGCAGGTGGTAATACTAGTGGAAATCTGATTTCTCAAAATTCCATTTATGCCAATGGAACGGCTACGGATGCCCTGGGTATTGATTTAGACGATTCGGATAACGCCGGAGACGGGGTTACCCTGAATGAAAATGGGGATACGGATAATGGACCTAATGGTTTATTGAATTTTCCAATTGTTACTGCAGCATATATGTCGGGCTCTAACCTGGTGATCAAAGGATGGGCAAGACCGGGAGCCACTGTAGAGGTTTTTCTGACCGATGTCAATGAAGGAACTGCCACAGCCGGGGATAATGAATTAGGCTTCAGTACGGACTATGGAGAAGGTCAGGTATACCTGGGCACTGCCATTGAAGGAAGTGGAGCCGACGCAGACGGAGGGAGTTCTTCTTATACAGATACAGACGGTAATACGGACAATACAAACCGCTTCCATTTCAGTATTGCAATTCCACCAATGGCATCCATAGGTGATTTTATAACAACTACCGCCACCATAGGAAACAGTACTTCTGAGTTTTCTCCGATGAGTGTTCTGAAAGTTCAAACGGTTATTACCAACCGGAAAATTACTTACCGGGTAAATCAGGATTAATAGAAGTATTTCTGGTTATTCAAGGAAATTCAATTACTCCATACATCCTGAAGGTATTACATCATGTTTTGCAGGGTTCCTAGTCAGTATTCATGGGTTTTACAACAAATATTTTATTCCCTTGTTAGTATTGGGCATATTTACATTAGATATAAGACGCCCATATTCCGGGAAGCTCAAGCCATTTAAAGATGACGATAGGAAGGGCTATGTTTAGCATTAGTTTTCAACCCTTATTATTAATAAGGGTATGCCTGTTTATGGCTATAACATTAGGTTTATCAACATCGGTTCTCGGTCAGGTAGGCGTAGGCGCCAATTTTGGTGTAGAAGCGGATGCCTACTCCGGAGATGCAATTTCTGGTGTTAATACGGACGACTGGTTCTATAATGGTTTATCAGGGGCAGGTGTGATAGATGAGGCCACAGCAATTACCATGGGATATGCTGCGCAGCTGGCAGCCAATAATAACATAGCCTTTGATCTCAGGCAGAGCATTCCCAATTACGCGAGCAACAACGGTTATATCTGGTATAGTTCTCGCTACGCCAGGGATTATACCAGCCTGACAACCAATGACCAGACTACATTTACAGGCGGAAAAAACGGTGATAATCCACAATCTACCTGGGGAATAGGTTCAGGAACGGTACCCAGTAAAACAGATATTGTAGATGCCGCCGTTCATATGCGCCGTGATGGGATCAACGTAACAGACGACCTTTGGGTTAACCTTATGATATCAACCCTGTCTTCATCCGGAAACCATTTTGTTGATTTTGAGCTATTTGTTTCTGAGATAGAGGCATCAGGTTCCGGCTTTATTAATTCGGGTACTCAGGAGGGACATACAGCCTGGGAATTTGACGCTTTTGGTAATGTCATACAGATTGGGGATATGGTAATCGGTTTTTCCTATAGCGGAGGTGGCATATCCGGTGTGGAGGTCCGCTTGTGGGTAGATCGCTCTATATTTATCCCCGGCTCTTCCCCCGGAGGTACTTCTACCTTTACCTGGGGATCCAATATTGATGGAGGAAGTACTTATGGGTACGGACAAATAGTAGTACCTCCGGGCAGTCTTTTGAGTAACGTAAATCCATCGGCAACCCAAGCACCGCCGTGGGGAACGACCAATACTTCAGGTTATACGGCTAATTTTAACAATGATTATTTTGCTGAAGTAGCTCTGAATTTTACCCAGTTGGGCTTTGACCCAAGAGCATTGTTCGGATCCGGAGCAGCCTGTGACGCTCCATTCAGTGCGCTGATGGCGAAATCACGAACTTCGTCGTCGTTTACTTCATCCTTAAAGGATTTTGCGGGTCCTCTTGATTTTCTGGGAAGCGCAGAGGATACCCAGGTAAATACTACAATCATTGATCCCGGTGCCTTTGACTCTTGTGCAACAGGAGAAACCCGAACACTGCAAGCAGAATTTTACTCGGCCAGCGCTGAATACACCTGGTATTCCCTAACACCAGGAGTGGTATTCCCTGCTAATGGTCTGGATACAATAACTGGCATAGCATTAGATTCAGTGGTCATAGATACGCCCGGAGATTACCAGTTGGGTATAGCGCCGCTTCTAGGTTGTGACCCTGTTGTGGATAACTCCGATATTCTCGGGGTCTGGAGCATTCCCTGCTCACAGAATGACATTTATAGTGTAACAGTTAACAATACCCTTAATATTCCGGCCCCGGGAGTTTTAAACAATGATACGGACAGTGACCCCGCCGATGTATTAACAGTTGACACCACGCCTGTCGTGAATGTTGCCAACGGCATTCTCGTATTAAACACAGACGGTAGTTTTAGTTATACTCCCAATCCCGGGCATATCGGATCTGATTCTTTTACCTACCAGGTTTGCGATTCACATGGTCTTTGTGATACTGCCGTGGTTAACATGGCGATAGCCTCCGGAACGGTCATCACTAACCGCAGAATCACTTACAGAGTTAACCAAAATTAGCCTAAGTAAAGGTTGGCTATAAATTGTTAAAATTAAAGGTATTTCCTACAAAAAACTTTCGGCAATCCCTATGAATATTGGGATGATCGACCAACGAATTTTGCAAGAAAAAAGGAATATTTTCGATGAACACCTCATTTATTTAACCCTTGACTCTGGATAATGGCACTTACACAACAATTATTTTCCTGGCGCAGACATAGGGTTAATTTTGTAAAGTGTAATTAAACCGTTTGAATAACAAACAATTGATTAATGGTTTAATCAACCCCCAGATTATGAATAACTTGACCAACTTAATGAAGTTTAATCAGGCTTGGGTTCGCTTTGTTCCCTGGAGAAATTTCCTCCGGCCTAAACTAATTTCTTTTTTGTTCGGAAAAAGATATTCTCATTTTCAATTTAACGTTGGTTAGTCTTTTATAATAATCTGATCCAGGTCATAATATGGGAGACAACCAAATAAGATGTATTACACAGGCAGAACTATAAAGTTGAAAAAAATATTAGGTAAAGATATAGTCATGAAATTAAGACTTTTATTATTAGTATTTCTGGTATCCGGATTTGCTTTTGCCCAAACTACTGTTACGCTGCAGGATCAGTGTAATTGTGAGGTCTTAAGCGGGACTGCGGTCACTGTGCCTGGGGCAATCAATCCTTCAGGGGCAGATACAGGAGATATTTATGTAAATACAAACACCGGGATCATTTATTTCTGGGATGGCGATAGCTGGGAATTAACATCAAGCGATGACCAACAATTACAGAACTTCAATTTTAATGGAGCTACAAATATATTGACTCTAGATATTGAAGATGGTAATACTGTTTCAGTAGATCTATCCGCATTGAGCAATAGCGGCACGGATGATCAGGCACTTAGCCTGGTTGGTAATATCCTTACCTTAGAAGATGGTGGAACCGTAAACCTTGCTCCTTATTTAGACAATACAGATGATCAGACAATAACTGCATTTAGTATAGATGCCAGTAATATTCTTACAATTACTTTAGAGAGTGGTAATACCCAAACCGTTGATCTTTCGGGACTTGTAGGTACCGATGACCAAACAGCAACAGAAGTAAATTACGACAATAGCGCTTCCGGTTTAACCGCGATCAACGTACAGGATGCGATAGATGAGATCAATGCAGCTGCCGGAACGGTGGCTTTAGTAGATAATGGAGACGGGACCTATGATTTTACGGATGCAGCAGGAACAACCACTACAATATCAGATACCTCTATTTCTACTTTGGTAGATAATGCGGACGGTACCTATACCTATACTGATGAGACAGGGGCAACCCAGACCATTGATACCAATGCAAGTGCAAACCCATATAGCAATGCTGTTTCAGGCCTAACGGCTACCAATGTACAGGATGCGATAGATGAGATCAATGCAGCTGCCGGCACGGTGGCTTTAGTAGATAATGGCGACGGGACCTATGATTTCACGGATGCAGCAGGAACAACCACTACAATAACAGATACCTCTATTTCTACTTTGGTAGATAATGGCAACGGTACTCTAACATACACAAATGAAGCTGGTGTAGCCACTACCTTTGATGCAAAGATTGCCACCATAGTAGACAACCTTGATGGCACTTATACCATTACAGACGACTTTGGTACTTCCGCCACTATTGATACGAATAATGTTGTCACCACCCTTTCAG
>NZ_CAMYIP010000237.1 GCF_947258525.1 uncultured Eudoraea sp. | reverse complement strand
GCGACGGCGAAAAACAATAAACAGCAAAACACCCTCGCAGTTTTGATACTATCCTGCGCATGCAACTCAGACGGGGAGGGCGGCGATGGTTCCGCCGGATGACGCTATTTCGAACGAGAAAACCTCAGGCGTCGATTACAACTTTGCGCTAGGCGATCGCTACACAAAATCCGATGGTATTGTTTACCTGACAGGGATGCAGGCCCTGGTGAATAAAACCGGGACAGATTTATTTAATCATTAAATAGATCTGTCCCGGTTTCTGTCCCGTCCCGGTTTCTGTCCCGGTTTCTTCAATTACCGTTTCCGCCGCGACGCCTGGCAAGTCACCTCCCAGCCGGCCATTGTGGAGCAGTATCCCGGTGGCAAGGCATTCACGTTTGCCGAGATGACGCTGGCCTGTAGGGGTTTAGGCTTCGCCCGGGGCCCTGAGCAAAATGATCTGCATCAATCAGGATGCGATTCCATGCCGCCAAACCATGATGTGTGTTTGCGTGTAGATAGCGGGCTGCTAAGCTCAAGACCTTGTTCGTAAGTCTGTGTCCGGGGTGTCTTGTATGTCGAAGGTCTCGATGAAGCAAACGATATGCCGTGCATTTGTTGTCAGTGCGGTGCTTGTGATGTTTGCGGCGAACGCAGATGATGGTTTGCAGGACGTGATGCGTGAGGCCGGTGACACGATGCTCATGATGTTGCCGGCAATGCGTACCAACGACACTTCCGTACTGACACCAGGTGCAGGTCAATTATCGGCGCTTTTTCGCAGGGCACGGCCTCATTTTGAGAAGGGCTCATCGGCCACGTTAGCTGCCTTCGAGCTTCTCCAGGCCCGCCTGGCGGACGCGACCGACAACCCCTACAACGCGCGTACTTCATTGGCGGAAGCGTTTGAACTGTGTGCTGGCTGCCATGTTCAGGACACGCGCATCGCGCCAGCGTTTGGTGTCAGCCGACTGCATGAGCTGAACGAATACGAAGCGGGTGAGTTCAGCTACCTTACGCGCGACTATCCAGCCGCAATGGTCAGTTTTGGTCGTGTTGTCGAAACCTCTAAAGATCGCAGGGACCGGCGCAATGCACTGGACCGGATTCTGGTCATGAGTATCGGGATTGACCCCGACCTGGCGACCGGGGTGGTCGTCCTCGAGGATTTACTCACATCCGGCGATCTGAGTAATGAAGAAACCAGGCTCGTTGAGGGCTGGCTGCAGGTTATCCGACCTTTGGCCTCAGAACCTGGCCAGCGACAGTCTCCGCTGCAGCATTCGACCATTCCTGCGATGGACCGTTACATGACTCGCGAGTGGCCCAGCTTTAAGCAGTTCGTAAGTTTGGACGGTCAACAGGTTTACTGGGTGCTCATTCGTGCCCAGTTACACGAGCTGCTGCGAGAGAACGCCTCGTCCCCGCAGGTACCGCGGCTGTTGTACTGGCTCGCTGTCAGTGATCGTGGGCTTCACTATCGTTTTGATAACTCGCTGTCATCGCGATACCTGGAACGATGTATGACAGAGTACACCGCGCATCCCTATGCGAGAACGTGCTTCGAGGAATATCAGCTGTTGATGACGGTGGCTTTTTCCGGTTCAGGTGGCATTTTCCTGTCGCAAGAGCAGCACGAGAGGATCAACCGATTCAGACAGCTGGTTTTCGGGAACGAAGATCCCTGATGCCGCCTTGTAAGCGGGGAAATGGGGCAGACGCTTTAGCGCCCACGCCTCGGTCTCATGCTATCTCGATCGATGGGAATTCCGGGGACAGGAATTCCGGGGACAGTATACCTATTTGCCGAGGGTGCTCATCGGGTTCAGTTTAGGAAATGGGTATACTGTCCCCTGATTACGGCGAGTAGGGTGCTATTACCCGGTTTCTCCAATCTTACTTGCCCTGATTTTGGGGCCGATGGCGGAGCAAAACCTGCGGCGAACGCTGATCATTTCCCACGGAGACCCAACAGTCTTTTTCCTGCGGCCAATTAGTGCCGGCTTTATCATCCTGGCACTGGTGGTGATGATTTCGTCCTATTACCGAATCAAAAAAGCCCAAAAAAGGGAGGAACAGGCTGCGGCTTCTGCTGATGAATGATGCACCCGCCGGAATG
>NZ_CAMYIP010000236.1:1492-2376 GCF_947258525.1 uncultured Eudoraea sp. | reverse complement strand
AAAAAAGAATCAACAAAATAAAAAGCTGTTGCTAAAGTTGTATACATGATGAAGCATTTCCTGTTTATTTTATTGTTGGTCGCGCCTTTTCTGGGAAATGCACAGGATGTTCCATCAAATTATAAAACAAAAAAAATAGCCGTTATCGACAGTATTCTCGTGGATAGTGTTGCCATTAATCCCTCCCGATTTCAGGTGCTTCGTAAAGATGGAAGTGTGTTGGATTCACTGGATTACCGAATCGATTTTAATTCTGGCCTTCTAATACTTGCCGAAAGGGTGAAGAACCAAACCGACAGCGTAACGATCAACTATTTAAAATACCCCGATTATCTCACGCGAGACTATTATGTGTTCGATCCGAAACGAATTATTGAAAGTACCGGGTCGGTGGAGAAACTATACTCGTTACAGGAAGTTGGTACAAGGCGGTCTTTTACACCCTTCGAAGGACTGAATACCGTGGGTAGCATTTCCAGGGGAGTTACCGTGGGTAATAATCAGAATGCCGTGGTAAATAGTGAGCTCGATCTTCAGATCACCGGCCGGCTAAGTGATAAAGTTTCCATAAGAGCGTCCATCCAGGACGCTAATATCCCTGCACAACAAGGTGGTTATTCACAGAGCCTGGATGAATTCGACCAGATATTTATAGAACTATTCTCGGACAACTGGAATATTCGTGCCGGAGACGTAGATCTTCAGAATACCGATAGCTATTTCGGCAGGTTTACTAAAAAAGTTCAGGGTATCTCCCTGGCAGGAAAACTCAACCATGAAAGCGGTGCTACTTCAAATGGTTTTGCTTCCGGAGCATTGGTAAGGGGTGTTTTCCAACGTAGTCAGTTTACCGGTCAGGAAGGCAATCAGGGGCCTTATAAACT
>NZ_CAMYIP010000236.1:0-1440 GCF_947258525.1 uncultured Eudoraea sp. | reverse complement strand
CGGGGAGTGAGCGCGTTTATGTTAATGGGTTGTTGCTGAAACGTGGTGAGAATGCGGATTACGTGATCGATTACAACGCGGGAGAATTAAAATTCAACCCTACTTTTCCAATTACCGCCAATATGCGTATCGTCGTTGAATATCAGTTTACCGATCGGAATTATTCAAGATTCATTGGTTATGGTGGCGGTAACTATAGTAACGATAATTTCGACCTAGGGGTCTATGTTTATTCTGAAAATGACGCTAAGAATCAACCTCTTCAGCAAAATCTTTCCGAAGAACAAGTAGCGATTCTAAAAGCCGCCGGAGATAATAGGGATGCCATGACGGCCCCTTCGGCAGTTCCGGATACTTATTCAGAAAATAAAATACTCTATAAAAAAGAAATACTCGATGGCGTTGAAATATTCGTCTTCTCTAATAACCCGGAAGATGAACTATTCAGTGTCCGATTCAGTCTGCTGGGTCCGAATCAGGGAAATTATGTGATAAGCGATCAAAGCGCCATCAACCGTATCTTGGAGTATGTTTCGCCATTAAACGGTGTTCCTCAGGGTGAATACGAACCGGTAATTCAACTCACTGCTCCAATGAAGTTGCAGATTGCCGGCGTGAATGGTAGTTATCACCCTTCGGAAAATACCACGATCGATTTTGAAGTAGCCGGGAGCCAGAATGATCTCAACTTGTTCTCCGATCTGGACAATGAGGACAACGACGGATTTGCGGCTCGGCTCGCTGCAAAACAGACGCTGCTTAAAAATGCGGATACACTGTCCCTAAATGGTTATGGCTCCCTTGATTTTATAAATAAAGACTTCCGTACTATCGAAAGGCTGTACAATATAGAATTTGTACGTGACTGGAACCTTATCGATCCTTTGGGCGATCAGCGTTTTGTCATTGCCGGAATGGAAGTAGCACAACCCCGTTTGGGTGTTGCGAGCTATGCGTACCAGAATCTGAATTTTTCAGGAAATTTTAAAGGTGACCGTCATGTTCTGAATGCCGGTCTTCGTCCTGGTAAATTTCGGATAAACAGTGCCAGCAGCTACCTGAAGAGCGAAAGCGACTCCCTCGACTCCAAATTTGCCCGATCATTTACTAATGCGGTTTACCAGCTGAACAAATCGTGGATAGGTGCCAAGGTCAACCTCGAAGATAACCGGGTTTCCACATTGAAAAATGACAGCCTGACCGGTGTGAGCCAGCGTTTCATTTCTTACGAAACCTATGTTGGTATTGGTGACAGCACCAAGGTATTTGCCGAAGCCGGGTATCAATATCGGGTGAACGACAGTGTACGTAATGCCGTGATGACGAAAGTGAACAGTTCGAATACCTACTACCTGAAATCCCGGGTGATCAATACGCCTGAGTCGCAACTTTCCGTCTATGCAAATTACCGGGATCTTAAGGACGAAGATGGCGGTGAAG
>NZ_CAMYIP010000235.1 GCF_947258525.1 uncultured Eudoraea sp. | reverse complement strand
TTGCATGCAATCTAAGCCTTGGGAATCGACAGCAGACATTCTAACCGAACCAGTAATTTGCACCACCCTGGTCGAGCGGTCGCAGGCAATCGTGCCGGGAGTGACTGAAATTTGCAGATTCGGACACAGATTCCGATAATCTCACTTACGCTTGAGCGCGCATTAATTTATAATCGCGCTTTGCAACAGACCCGCCGGAGTAACCATGCGTATCAGCCAGGAAGCCCTCACGTTCGACGATGTATTACTGGTGCCGGCAAAATCCGAAGTTCTGCCAAACGAGGCGCAACTGCAGACCCGTCTGACGCGCAAAATCCACCTCAATATCCCGCTGGTATCGGCCGCCATGGACACCGTTACCGAGTCCAGACTGGCGATTGCGATTGCCCAGGAAGGCGGCCTCGGGATCGTGCACAAGAACCTGCCGGTGGAAGAACAGGCGGCACAGGTCGCCGGTGTGAAAAAACACGAAAGTGGCGTCATCAAGGACCCGATCACGATTTCCTCCGACACGCTGGTCAGGGACGTCATCGCGCTCACCGAGCAACGCAGGATTTCTGGCCTGCCGGTAATCGGTGACAGTGGCCTGGTGGGTATCGTCACCAAACGTGACCTGCGCTTCGAGCGCAACCTCGATCAACCGGTGTCATCGATCATGACTCCGCGTGAAAACCTCGTAACCGTCCCCGAGGGCGCCGAAAAGGACGAAGTGCTCGATCTGCTGCATAAACACCGGCTCGAACGCGTGCTGGTGGTCAACGACGCGGGCGAGCTCAAGGGCATGATCACGGTCAAGGATATTACCAAGGCGACCGACTTCCCGCGCGCCTGCAAGGATCGCTACGATCGCCTGCGCGTCGGCGCCGCGGTCGGCACCGGCGACGATACCGAGGCGCGCGTGCGTGCGCTGGTAGAGGCCGAGGTCGACGTCATCGTGGTGGATACCGCGCACGGACATTCGCGCGGCGTGATCGAACGGGTCGCCTGGGTCAAGCAGAACTTCCCGGAGGTCCAGGTTATCGGCGGCAACATCGCTACCGGGGCTGCAGCGCGCGACCTGGTCGATGCCGGCGCCGACGCGGTCAAGGTCGGTATCGGGCCCGGGTCGATCTGCACCACCCGTATCGTCGCCGGGGTCGGCGTGCCACAGATTTCCGCCATCAGCAATGTCGCAGAAGCGCTGCGGGATACCGAGGTGGGAGTCATTGCCGATGGCGGCATTCGTTTTTCCGGCGACATCGCCAAGGCGCTGGTCGCGGGCGCGCATGCGGTCATGATCGGCAGTATGTTCGCCGGCACCGAGGAAGCGCCCGGCGAAGTCGAGTTGTTCCAGGGGCGCTCCTATAAATCCTATCGTGGTATGGGATCGATCGCGGCGATGCAGAAAGGTTCGAGCGATCGTTACTTCCAGGCGGACAGCGCCGATGAAAAACTGGTACCCGAGGGCGTCGAGGGACGGGTGCCGTTCAAGGGGCCGCTGACCAATACGATTTACCAGTTACTCGGCGGGGTGCGCTCCAGCATGGGATACGTCGGTTGCGCAACCATCGAAGAAATGCGCACCCGCCCGGAATTCGTCCAGGTCTCGAATGCCGGCATGCGAGAATCGCATGTCCATGATGTAACGATTACCAAGGAAGCGCCGAATTACCAGGTATGATGTGAATGGTTCCTGTTTTAGCCTGTCATCCCGATACGTCGAACCGTCGCGCAAGCGGGGATCCTGGGCAGGCCGTGAAACCTAATTTTAAAGATCCCCGCTTGCGCGGGGATGACTCCTTAATTTCGGGGATGACCCCTTAATTTCGGGGATGACCCCTTAATTTCGGGGGTGACCCCTTAATTTCGGGGATGACCTCTTAATTTCGGGGGGTGACTCCTTAGTTTGTTGAGACGTAATGACCGATCTGCATGACGATAGAATCCTGATCCTGGATTTCGGGTCGCAGTATACCCAGCTGATCGCGCGCCGCGTGCGCGAGGCCGGCGTTTACTGCGAAATCTACCCGTGGGACGCCGAGGTCGCGCATATCGAAGCGTTCGGCGCGCGCGGATTTATCCTGTCGGGTGGCCCCGAGTCGACGCTCGATAGCGAAAAACCGGAAGTTCCCGCGGCGCTGTTCGACCTTGGAGTGCCGATTCTCGGTATCTGTTACGGCATGCAGGCCATCGCGCAGCAGCTTGGCGGCAAGGTCGAGAATGTCGGCAAATCGGAATTTGGCTATGCCAGCGTACGCGCACGCGGACATACCGAGTTACTGCGCGATATCCAGGACCACGAAACCAGCGAAGGTTACGGCATGCTCGACGTCTGGATGTCGCACGGCGACCGGGTAGCCGAGCTGCCGCCCGGCTTCAAGCTCATGGCGAGCACCGAGAGCGCGCCGATCGCCGGCATGGCCGACGAAGAACGGCGCATCTATGGTTTGCAGTTCCACCCCGAGGTTACGCATACGCGTCAGGGGGTTGCGATCTATGCTCGCTTCTTACACCAGATCTGCGGCTGCGGCTCGCAATGGACTTCGGCCAATATTATCGATGCGACGCTGGACGATGTGCGCGCGCGGGTAGGGCAGGATGAAGTCGTGCTCGGGCTTTCCGGTGGTGTCGATTCGTCGGTGGTGGCGGCGTTATTGCACAAGGCCATGTCGATACCGGGTTGCTGCGTTATCGCGAGGGCGACCAGGTGATGGAACAGTTCGCCGAGCACATGGGCGTGCACGTGATCCGTATCGACGCCGAGGCCCGTTTCCTGTCGAAGCTCGAGGGTCTGAGCGATCCGGAGGACAAGCGCAAGGCGATCGGTAACCTGTTCATCGACATCTTCGAGGAAGAGGCCGGCAAGCTCGAAAATGCGAAATGGCTTGCCCAGGGCACGATTTACCCGGATGTCATCGAATCCGCTGGCGCCGCTACCGGCAAGGCGCATTTGATCAAGTCGCATCACAACGTCGGCGGACTACCGGAAGAGATGAAGCTCGATCTGGTCGAACCGCTACGGGAACTGTTCAAGGACGAGGTGCGGCAAATCGGGGTCGAACTCGGGATACCGCGCGATATGGTTTACCGGCATCCGTTCCCCGGGCCCGGCCTCGGAGTGCGTATTCTCGGCGAAGTGAAAAAAGAGTTTGCCGACACGCTCAGGCTTGCCGATCACATCTTCATCGAGGAGTTACACAATCACGATCTCTACGACAAGGTCTCGCAGGCTTTCGTCGTGTTTCTGCCGGTCAAATCGGTCGGTGTTACCGGCGACGGCCGCCGCTATAACCACGTGGTCAGTCTGCGCGCGGTAGAGACTATCGATTTTATGACGGCGCGCTGGGCCGACCTGCCGTATCACTTTCTCGATCACGTCTCGCGGCGGATCATGAATGAAATCGAGGATATTTCGCGCGTGGTTTACGATATCTCGGGCAAGCCGCCGGGAACCATCGAGTGGGAGTAGGTCCGCCGGGGACCACCGCTAGCGGATTATTAGCTCTCAGTTAAGCCAGACAGAGGCCCCAAGTGCTTGCCAGCATCTTTATTATTTTTTTGTTCCAGCTAATCGGCGAAATGCTGCAGAAATAAAATGCTGCAGAAATACTTTGAGCTGACTATCCCGGGGCCCGTCATCGGGCTGGTACTGTTGCTCGCAGCCCTGTTGCTGAACGGCCGTTACGGTAGTCTATCCCGGGGCGAGCTTGAAAAAGGCCTGAACAGGACTTCCGATTACCTGCTGGGCCATCTGCCCCTGCTGTTTGTTCCGATCGGTGTCGGGGTCGTCATGCATATCTCTTTCCTCGAAGATCGGCTGTTGAGCGTGCTGTTGGTGATCTTTGTGGGCACCGTCCTGACCGTGGGTTTTACCGCCTTCGTCATGGAGAAGCTGCAGACCCGGGGAACTCAAAATGACGGATGAGCAGAAGCTCTACAGCATCTGGGTTTATTTACAGGCGGAACCCTTATTCTGGCTGACGCTGACCATCGGCGCCTACCTGGTCGGGGACTATTGTTACCGCAGGTCGAACCTGTTCCCGTTACTGAACCCGGTTGCACTGGGGATCGTTATCGTGAGCGGCGTGCTGTTGATATTTAACGTTCAGTATGAGCGTTATTTCGAAGGCGCCAAGTTTATCCACTTTCTGCTGGGACCTGCGACCGTGTCGCTGGCAATTCCCATATACCGGAAATGGGACCTGATCACGGCTAACGCGAAGCCGATTGTCACGGCCGTCATTCTGGGCTCGATATTCGCCGTCCTGGTTACCTACCTGCTCGCGGTATTTTTCTCGCTGGAGCGAGAGATCGTATTGAGCCTGCTACCAAAGAGCGTTACTGCACCTATCGCGATGGGTATATCCGAACTCATCGGCGGCATTCCGTCGTTAACGGCCATCATCACCATCATCACCGGTATCATCGGGGCCGCTTTCGGCACCTTCACGCTTGATTTGCTGCGCGTCAGGAAGATGTCGGCACGCGGTTTCGGTATCGGCCTCGCGAGTCACGGTATCGGCACCGCCCGTGCCATGAGCAGAAACGAAACGGCCGGCGTGTTTGCCGCCGTGGCAATGGGTTTGAGCGGAATCGTAACCGCCCTGATCGTGCCATTGATGATATTTCTGCTGGATATCTGAGGAGTACCACTTGTCCCGGGAAATGAACGATTCGGCCTGGATGCAACGGGCTCTGGTGCAGGCAGGAATCGCGGCCGAGAACGACGAGGTTCCGGTCGGGGCCGTGCTGGTAGACGCGGGCGGCGACCTGGTCGCGGCGGGGCATAATCAGCCAATCGGCGCCTGTGATCCGAGCGCTCATGCCGAGATTATGGTGTTGCGCGCGGCGGCGCAAAAACTGGGTAACTACCGGCTAACCGGCACCACGCTCTATGTCACGCTAGAACCCTGCGTCATGTGCGTCGGCGCGCTGGTACATGCGCGCGTCGAGCGCGTGGTTTACGGTGCCGTCGAGCCCAAAACCGGCGCTATCGAAAGCGCGCAGCGCCTGTTCGAAAGCGGTGAATTCAATCATAAACCGGAAATCGTGTCCGGCGTGCTGGCCGATGAATGCGCGGCCCTGATGACCGAATTTTTCGCCGGCAAGCGCGCGACGAAGAAATAAGGGTCAGGACGGGGGGCCGGGTGGACGGTTAAGGCCGGATTTAGAAAAAGAGGACGTTGTAAACAAGATACCCGCTTTCGCGGGTATGACTCCAGGTGCGGTATGACTCCAGGTGCGGTATGACTCCAGGTGCGGTATGACTCCAGGCGCGGTATGACTCCAGGCGCGGTATGACTCCAGGCGCGGTATGACTCCAGGTGCGGTATGACTCCAGGTGCGGTATGACTCCAGGTGCGGTATGAC
>NZ_CAMYIP010000234.1 GCF_947258525.1 uncultured Eudoraea sp. | reverse complement strand
TACATGCTGGCGCAGAGTATTTCGGAAGCCGCCCAGGGGATCGAAAAGACCGTGGCAGCACTCATCGAAATGGCGTGATTCAACAGGGAGGGGATCAACCCCTTTCCTACGAGGAATTCTTCGCTATCGCTATGTAGGGGAAAGGTTTACCGGACCCTCCTACAGAATATGCCCTCCTCCGCCCACTGGTTTGAACCGCAAAGAACGCAAAGAGCGCGAAGAAGATATCTTCTGGTCACGATACGCAAAAGGTCCTTTGCGATGTCTTTGCGTTCTTGGCGGTCTTAGCGGTTCAAGCGCGCCCTCAACCGGTCGATCGCTCTCCCTCGGCGTGCCGTATCACAGCCTCCATCCTTGACTCCACAACTATGATCTACGCCCACGGAATTCGGACAGCCTTACTGAAGGAAACAGAATGCCAAGAGTGTCAATGATGTCCTGAGGTCGAAGTGTCAACTATGTCCTGAGGTTCTAAAGTTTTCCCCCGCCCGCGGCCCTTCAGATTTTGCAGGTAGATGAACTGCCGGCGGATCACCAATAGCGCTCCACATACACATGGCCCGGCTCCTTGCGACTGTGCTCACGGAAGCCTTCATCGTCGAGGATCGTCACCATGTCCTCGATCATCGCCGGGTTCCCGCACAGGAAGATGCGAGTGGATTCAGGTGTCGGGCGGGATCCCCAGACGCGTTCGAGATGGTCGCCCTGCCAGAGGTCCTGCACATAGCCGGCAGGACCACCCCACGGCACCGGTTCCTCGGCCGGCCGGCTGATCACCGCCTGGTACGAGAAGGACGAGTGCAGCCGGGCCATCGTCATCAGCTCGGCCTGATATCCGAGATCCCACGAGTGCCGCGCCCCGAGGAACACGGCGATCCGCCGCTCGCTCCCCTCCGGAAACATGGTCCGCAGCATGCTCATATAAGGCGCCAGCCCAGTCCCGGTGGCGACCAGCACCAGATCGGCGTCGTCCGGGGCGTCGTCGAGGGTAAAGCGGCCGGTGATCTTGGGCCCCAGCCACAACCTGTCCCCGGGCTCGAGCGCGAAGAGACGCGGGGTCAGACCGCCTGAGCGTACCAGGGTGATATAGAGCTCGAGGTGCTCGCGTGCAATCGAAGCGGAAGCAATGGAATAGGCGCGGCGGATCAGGGATCCCGGTTTGTGTTCCTCTTCGTCGGGATCTGCAAGATCGCAGCGCGGCGCATCCGGCGGAAGACCGAGGACCGCGAACTGGCCAGGGGTGAACTCGGGCAGCTCCCACCCCTCGGGCACGACCCTGATCACCATCAAACCGGGGCCCACCTCGGTGCGCTGCTGAACCACTGCGTTGAGATCGAACTTTCCCATACAAAACTCTCCAGTTTCCGCCGACGAAGAGGGTACACTTTCTCACGATGTTCGGCATCGAAACCATCTTCGAATCCCTCCCCCAGTTCCTGGTCGTCTGCCTGATCCTTGCTGTGGCCGAGGCCGTCTACGTGCTGCTGGGTTTCGGCGCCGGCCTCATCGCAGTCGGCACGATGGCCCTCCTGCTGCCCGAACTCAAGGATGCGGTCGTCCTCCTCCTGCTGGTCAACCTCCCCGCCGAGCTCTGGATCGTGCGTTCGTCCTGGCAGCGGATCTCGTGGCGCGGGGTGCTCGTGATCTTCGTCGGCGTGGCCATCGGGACGCCCCTCGGCACGTCGTTGCTTCGATGGGGTGACGCGCGTTTCCTGCTCATCGTCCTCGGAGTCTTTCTGGTCGCCGTCGGTGCTGTTTTTCTGTCCATCCGAGACACCCAGGAACGACAGATGCCGCGCTGGGTCGCCGGGCCGATCGGTATGATCTCGGGAATTCTCACCGGTCTCTTCGGCACCGGCGGCCCGCCGCTTATCCTCTTTTACCAGCTTCAGGGAGTTGACAAAGCCGCATTCCGGGGCAATCTGATGGCGATCTTTCTGCTCATGACTGCGGTCAGGGTACCTTCGTATGCGGTCTTCGGCCTCATCACGGCTCCGCGCCTTTGGTCGGCCCTCGCGGTCATGCCGGCAGTCCTCCTCGGCGCGCTGATCGGCAACAGCATTCACCTGCGCATCGAGGAGACCACCTTCCGCCGCCTGGTCAGTGCAGCACTGCTCGCGATTGGAATACTCCTGCTCATACCCGGCATCAGATAGAACGCGGCTCCTTTACCACCCATCCCCCATAAACCGCCAAGAGCGCGAAGAACGCCAAGACAGCGCAAACGTCTTTTGACCTTCGACACACACAGATGATCTTCTTTGCGCTCTTTGCGTTCTTTGCGGTTCAAAAGTGTGGGTGGGGGAACGACCCAGGTTCAAAGGGCCACTACGTGCCCTTCGTCTCTCAGGATCGCGCACGCTCGTTCCAAATCCGCCGCCTTCACGAGAAGGTAGTCGGTGTCGTACGTGGACACTACAAAAATCGGCACTTTTGCTTTTGCCAGCGGTGCGCTGAGCGCGGCGAGGACACCCATCATCTCGAAGGGTAACGGACCCTCTACTCGTAGACAGCGCCAGCCGACTTCGGCCAGAGCGCCCTCAGGAACATCTGTCGATTGCGACACGACCGACAGTTCATCGCTGGTTCGGGTCATCGAAAGAAAGCTGCCGGGTTCTATAGGAGGGAGCGGTGCATCCGCGGCGAGGCGCCACACGGAATACTCACCCGGCAGCACCGTGAGGCGCAGGTACCTCACTCCAGGATCTCGAATTTTGTGCCCGTCCTCAGGAAGTGGTTGAGTT
>NZ_CAMYIP010000233.1 GCF_947258525.1 uncultured Eudoraea sp. | reverse complement strand
TGCTGGAGCGGGACGAATTCGGGGAGCTGCAAACCGTCAAGCTCCAGGCCGATATCGCGCTTGCGCGCTGCCCGCGGTGCGGCACCCGACCCCGCGTACTGCCTTATGACGTGCTGCCCTACAAGCAGTACTCGCTGGCGGTGATCACCGAGCTGGTGATCACCTACCTCACGTGGGGCTGGGGCTTGCGCGGCGTGGTTTGGGATCTGCTTGGCGAGCGGACCCCCTCGCACACGACGCTCCACGGTTGGACCGAGGGGCTCGGTGCCCATGTGCTCGGTCTGCCGGGCGGTGAGGCCGGTGGTTTGCCGTTCAGCCGCTTCGTGGTCGAGGCCCGGGCCCGGGTGGCAGCGGTCGCGCAGATGGTGCAGGCGCCATTCTGGGTGGACGAACGCCGCTACCGCTCGCAGGCGCGCCGCGAGCGCTTGGCGGGTGTGGCGATGCTCATCGCGGTGGCGGGGACGGTGGTGGGCGAGCTGGACTCAAGCTCGCTGGCCCAGTGCCGGCGTCTCGCCCTGGTGTGGTCGAATTCGTGCGTGCTGGTGTTTCCCAGCCGATTCTCGTGCACGGCGATTGAACGCCGTCGCCGCCCGGATGGGCCAGGATCTCGGCATCCACCGCAAGCGAGCCGAGACCGATGCCCGACCCGTACGAGATCGCCGCCTGGCGCTTCGAGCAGATCGCGCCCCTGATCGATGCCAGCCTCGATGAGACGCAGCGACGCGTGGCGTTACGCGAGCGCATGCGCAAGCCGGTGCAATGGCCGCACAGTGGGCGCCGCAAGCCGATCCCGAAAAGCTCCCTGTATCGTTGGCTCAAGGCGTACCGTGAGCACGGTTATCCGGGCCTGCTGCCCAAGGCGCGCGCGGACCGCGGTGCGTCCCGGCGGGCAGGCACCGCGGCCTGGATCGGGTATGCCATCGGCTTGCTCTACGAGCAGCCCAATCGCTCGCTGACCCAGCTCGAGGCCTACCTGCAGCTCGAGTTCGAGGACTACCGGCTCAGCCGCTCGAGCCTGGCTCGCCACCTGCGCGCCCATCCCGCCTTCAACGGCATCGAGAAGCTGCGCACGGGTCACAAGAGCAAGCTGCGCACGCTCTACGAGGCGCAGCACCCGCACGAGGGCTGGCAGCTCGACGGCAAGGGCCCCTTCGCGGTGCGCCTGAAGGACGCCGGACGCGTCAACGTGCATGTGCTCTCGGTCCTCGACGACTATAGCCGCAACGCGCTCGCCGCCCGGGTGGCCAGCTCCGAGAGCGAGGAAGCGGCGATTACGGTGTTTGAGACGGCCGTCGGTCGGTGGGGGCTCGCCGACCGTTTTCAGTTCGACGGCGGCTCGGCCTTCGACGCCAAGGGGTTCCGCCAGGGACTGGCGCAGCTAGGCGTGCATCGCAATGCGCTGAAGGTACGCACCCCCGAGTGGCAGGGCAAGATCGAGGCCTACCACCGCTGTCTCGTGCGCTGGTTCGTCAACGAGCTCCCCTGCCAGGAGGTCGTTGACCGCGAGCACCTCCAGCAGCTGCTCGAGGCGATGATCGCGCTGCTCTATAACCGCCATCGCCACCGCGAGCTCGCCACCACTCCCGAGAAGCGCCTGGCCGCTCGACTCTCCCCGCGCCAGGTCAGCCTCGCTGTCCTGCGCCGCGCCTTCTTCCTCGAGACCACGGCCAAGGCCCATCCCAAGACCGGTGAGGTGCGCCTGCCCAGCGGGCGGTTCCGCGTACCCGCGCCGTTCGCCGGACAACGCAACCGCTTCGCGTACCACCCGCTACACCCCGCCCTGGCCGTGCTCATCACCCGCGACGGGCGCGAGATCGAGCTCCCCCCCTTCACCAAGCTGCCCTTGAGTGCGGTCGCGCCGCAAACGCCCAAGTGCGGCACCGGCCAGCTCCAGAAGCTGCTCGATCTCTGGCACGGCAACGAGCGGCCCAATGCCCAGCCGGGCTTCGGGCTGCCCGAGGTCTTCGCCGAGCTCGCCGCCCTGCTCGGGCGCCTGGTGCCCGCGTCCGAGCGCGAGGCGCGCTCCGTG
>NZ_CAMYIP010000232.1 GCF_947258525.1 uncultured Eudoraea sp. | reverse complement strand
CGATTCTGCTCATCGGTATTCTGGTGCGCAGTAGGCACTCGCTCATGATCGGTTGCTCAGTTGCCATTGAGCCGGGTTGAGCAGCGTGGCAGGCAATTCAGGAACCAACGCCTCAACCTCTGGGACTTGATCCGCGGCCAGAGCGCCCAGCCGCCAGGTTGCGAGATTCTGGCGCAACTGTTGGGCTGATTCGCAGCCCAGGACCAGATGAACTCCCTTTGTCTGCGCATAGCGAAGAAACAGCCCGGCCCGGCTCAGCTCATGGTCCCTTGCCCAACTGTCTAGCACCCCGAGAGGGACGCTGAGCGGTTCCAAGTAGGGATCAAGCTGGCTGCGGGAGAGGAACGCAGGACCATGCAAGAAAACACTTCGCACGAAAATCTCTTTGCCTTTGGCCTGCGCTCGTTCGAAGAAGTCCGCTCTTTGTAGGCGTTGATCGAGCAGGCTGAATGGCACTTGCAGGGCCTCGATTTGTGGATGGTCCACGAGCTCCACGGCTTGCTCCGGGGTTAGGACCGAAACCCCTAGACGTTTGATTGCTCCATCTTGCTGCTGTTGGAGCAGGTGACGCCAGGCCGCTCCGTCGCCTCGAGTGAGCTGATCGGGCCGATGCAGTAGGACCGTGTCGAGCTGGTCCCGCGCCAGCGCTTGGCGGCTCTGACTGAGGCTCGCCATTGTCGCGGCGACCATCGCTTGTTTGTCATCCGGTAGATTGGGATTAATTTTCGTGATGATTCGCCAGTCAGAATCGCCGGCAGTCAGCGATCCAATGACCTCTTCGCTCTGACCGTATGCTCGGGCGGTGTCGAGGATGCAGACGCCTGCGTTGCGGGCAAGCTTCAAGATGTGCCTAACTTCACTGGTCGGGGTTTGTCCGTAGCGATTGGCGATGCCGTAGGCCATCCCCCATTGTGCGGTCCCGAGGACCAGCTGCGCCGAGGACGGTGGTTGAGGTCCACTCACCAGGCGCTCCACCCGCCGTCAACGTGGATCACTTGCCCCGTGACGTAGGCGCTCCCACGTTGACATAGCATTTCGGCGACCGCGGCAACTTCTGGTGTTTTGGCGCTATAGTTGCGCACAAAGGCGTCTGGTTGGCCACCCTCGATTCCTCCCGGGACGAGGCAGTTGACGGTGATTCCCCCGCTGCCCAAGCGGCCAGCCAAATCCTTCACCAAGCCCACGAGAGCGGCCTTGACGACGCAGTACTGGACCGGCGTGGGGGTCATCCCCTCGGGGTAAATGGAGGTGTGTACGCCGCCGCAGCCGTAGATGGAGCCCACGAACAGAATTGTCGCGGTACAGCCTTTTGCTAAGGCCTGACGAGCAAACGCCTGGGTCAACAGGAAGTGGCCTGCCACGTCGACGTCAAAAAGTGCGTGAAGGGATTCACGGGAGGGCTCGGCCCAACATGCCTCGCGGTTAGAAGCGTTGGCCACCAGGGCCACATGGTCGCCTTCCTCGCTGGCGGCAATGAACTGCGAGGTGGCGCTTTCAATCTGCGCGTCCTGAGTCAGGTCCAGCTCGATCTGCTGCTGAGTGGAGTCGAACTGAGTGGCCTTTGTCGGGTTGAAACGATTAGCGGCTGCTATCTGCCAACCCTTGCCCTCGAAGGCCGCGACAAGTCCTCGACCGAGCTTGCCCCGGGCTCCAGTTATCAAGACGCGACTGCTCATGCCCGGCCTCCCTGGAGTAGGAAATCGGCTAGCTGAAACTCTAGTTCGACGCCCACGTGAACGGACCGCTCTTCAGGCGTTTCAATGCAGCTGAGTGCCTGTCCGAAGAAGTGCCCGATGCGCTCGAGTGCGTCGATATTGGCCACCTTGATAGAACCATTGGGGCGATAGCGTTTGGGTAGCAACGGCCGCTCTATCATGTAGTCCTCGCCGAAAACCATCTTCCAACCCTGTTCGCACTGTAGTGCCCAGTGGAAGTAATGGGGATCGATTTCGGTGACGGAGACGATGAAGTCGCAGTCCACGTTGTAGAAAGCGCGGACGCCGCTGCAAATGTCTGCTGCAGACCGCAGGGGAGACGTCGGCTGCAGGCAAAGCAGCTCGCTGAAGTTGGCCCCCTTGCTATTGAGCTGATTCACCAGTTCCACGCAGGGCTTCCAGGAGGGAATGAGGTCAGTGCAGAGTTCTTCACCAACAAGCTTGGCCTCGGCACCGTGTTCGGTGGCGGCGGCCGCGATCTCTTCTGACTCGGTACAGACGTATACGGTGTCAAACAGTCCACTGCTGAGGGCGGCGCCGATGGAATGCGCAAGCAAAGGCTTACCCCCGATCAAGCGTAGGTTCTTGCGCGCGATGCGCTTTGAGCCTAGCCGTGCAGGGATTACGCATGCCATCGTACTGGCCTTTTTGCGAATCTCCTCCATCGCTGCGTTCTCCTTCGCTGGGTTAGATAGGCTCGTTGA
>NZ_CAMYIP010000231.1 GCF_947258525.1 uncultured Eudoraea sp. | reverse complement strand
GCATATTAAAAACACCTATCATTTTAGCTTTTTCAGTAAAGCTTTTGTAGATGTTTTAGCAGCCGAGCTAACCATGACCAGCGGAGATTGGTTTCAGGGAACGGCAGATGCTGTAAGGCAAAGTATGCATCATTTTTTGCAGCACAAATTTGAGTATGCTTTAATACTTTCAGGAGATCAGTTATATCAAATGGATTTTAATCTTATGATAGATCAACATATTCAAAGCAATGCTGATATAACAATCGGAACCATTCCGGTTCACGCCAATGATGCTCCCGCTTTTGGAATATTAAAAAATGATAATGAAGATAATATCACATCCTTTATTGAAAAACCATCATCCGATTTGTTACCGGACTGGCAATCTGAAGTAAGTGAAGAAATGAAACAGGAAGGGCGTTTATACCTGGCATCCATGGGTATTTATATCTTTAATCGGGATCTGCTTATCGAACTTATGAATGATCCTGACACCATGGATTTTGGAAAAGAGATCCTTCCTCAGTCCATAGGAAAACATAAGGTGCTAAGTTATCAGTTTGAAGGCTATTGGACGGATATAGGAAATATCGACTCTTTCTTTGAAGCTAACCTGGGTTTAACCGATAGTATCCCGAAGTTTAACCTGTATGACACCCAACGCGTTATTCATACAAGAGCCAGAGTTTTGCCTACTTCAAAGATTTCCGGAACTCAAATGGACAAGGCAGTCATTGCCGACGGATGTATAATCCATGCTACCAAAATTGAGCGGTCAGTCATTGGGATACGCTCCAGAATAGGTGATGGTTCTAACGTTAAGAATACCTACATGATGGGTAGCGATTACTATGAAACCCTGGACGAGATAGAAGCAAATAAGATTAAAATACTAATGGGAATTGGGGAACGATGTACTATTAATAATGCCATAATTGATAAAAATTGCCGCATAGGTGACGATGTAACCATTAATGGAGGTCCGCATCTGGAAGACATAGAAACCGATGACTATGTCATTAAAGATGGTATTGTAGTGATTAAAAAGGACGCGGTAATTCCGTCCGGCTTTAAGATTTAATGTGAAGGCAGAAATCCTAATAGCTTTAATCGTATAAAAACCGGCTCATTTCTGTTCCAATTGTGGTTAGTTCGCTAATCTCTTCTTTGGTGAAATCATAAGGAACAGGCTTGGCTATTCCAAATGTTCCGTATAAAACCCCATTCATGATCATAGGAACAGCAATGGATCCCTCAACTTTGGTTTCTCTCGCGGCCGGTCTGGCCACTCCGGATTCATCAGTTTGCAGGTTACAAATCTCAACCGGTTCCCTGCGCTCTGCGGCTATCCCGGCCATGCCCTTCCCAATGGGTATTTCAGATATTTTTGGCAGTAAGAAGGTTGGAATGCCCTGGTGGGCCTGTAACCTTAAGATTGAGGTATTCTTATCCAAAAAATGAATTGTTCCAGTTGTGCAGTCAAAACACGAAATAATATTCTCCAGGAGCTGTTGCCAGTCTACCTTAGTTTCATTTAGTGAAGCAGTGATGGCATCTCGTTTTAAGTTGTCTATTTTACTCATAATCCTTCAAATTTAGCACAATCATATTTAATGGATTTAGTTAAATCTAAAATCAACAGAATAGCTTTTGGTAGGGCGATAGCGATAATGAATTATCTGGTCCGTTCTGAGTTCAGTTTAAATCCATAATCGGATTTATTGTATATTTAATTCGTTGATTGATTTAAAATATACTTAACTAATAAGTAATGGCAGATAAAGAGAATTCAGTTACGAGACAAGATCCCAATAATTATTGGGAGCAATTGGAGCGATTGGAAAAACTAATCCGGGCTTCGGAACTTAAAGCCGGGGTTATATTTTCATTTCACGGATTAATTTTGGGGGTGTTTTTTGACAGGCTTGAAGAACTTCAACCACTTTTCGAGGAAGGTGCTCTGTTTATTATATTGGCTTGTTTCTGGATGATCAGCTCATTGATTTCTATATACTTTTGTTTTAAGTGTTTTAAACCTCAGATTACTAAGAAATATGAAAAAAATGTGCTTTTCTTCAGAGATGCGGTATACTCATTCGGAAGTATAGAGAAATACACTAAAAATCTAATTGAAATATTTGGTGAAGAAGAAGAATTTTACACCCAATTAGGTCAGCAAATTTATATAGAAAGCATGATTATTGATAAGAAATTCCAGCATGTAGAAAATGCCATCAAATACTTTGCACTGAGCTTTATCTTTATCATAATAATTGTTATCGTATGGTTTATTCATTTGTATTTGTAGGTAAGGAATAGGATCACAGAATTTAAACCAATTGTATTTTTTAATTCAAGTTTAATTCATACTTCTTTCGGTAAGAAAAACCTTATATTGGGAAGGTATAAAGGCCTGTTCGTCCATAAATATAAGATGGTTTATCTAAATTTCTTATCTTAATTTGAAGAAATAATAGTAATAATCGATAAACTAAAAGCAACTAAAAACTAAACCAACTATCTATGGAAAATCACAATATTATACTTTTCGTTGATACTGCTAACATCACGAAAGAAACTATAGAAAAATACTGCACCTTTCATCAGGATAATATGAAAAGTAATCCTAGTGAGTATACCACAAGTATTGATGCAGGAGAGACTATAACCTGGCTGGGGCTTTCTGTTTCAAATGCCAACGATGTTGTTAATATCACCAAAATAGAATATAAAGGAGGAGCTGATCTATTTGGTCGCCCTAAGCTTAATGGGGACGGAGGTTATCCGGAAACTGTCATCGGCACAATCAAAAATGCCCCTGAGGGCGAAGAAACATATACCATAACATTCACGGTATACAATGGTAATAACGGCGGTAAAAGAAGTGGAAAATTTACCCTGGATCCTAAACTTCGGCCACATAATTAACAATAAGGCCCGAAAATTATTTATACAATGCCAGAGTGTTCTTGTTTAGGAATTAAATATGCTACAAAAAAAGTCTGTTTTTTAATAGGCTTTTTTTATTTTATTTTCTTTGCCGGATATAGCCAGAATCAAGCGGTTGCAGATAGTTTGGAAGCTATTTACTTATCAGGAAATTATAACGACAATGATAAATTAAAAATGCTTTTTGAAATAGAAAGTAATCAGGCGGATACTGAAAAATCGCTTGCCTATAGTCTGAAATTGATTGAGGCCGCCAAAGTATTAGACTCTGTAAAATATATTATTATTGGATATCTTGGGAAAGGAACCGCGTTAAGACTCAAAGGCGACCTTAGTAAGGCGCTGGAAAGCTATTTTGAAGCCGCGAGAATTGCTTCTGAAGAAGAAGAAGGGAGTAGCCTGGGGCAGGCAAATTTTGCTATCGCCGATGTGTATTCAATTATGGGAAATCATGATAATGCCATAAAGTATTACCAGAATGCTATCAAAATCCTTCAGAAAGAAAAAGATTCCATAAACCTTGCAACAGCTTTAACCAATGCCGGGGATGATTACTTTAATAATGGAAAGCTGGATTCTGCACTCATCTATTTCGAAGATTCAGATAAGATCTTCAGGAAAATCAACTACCCAATTGGTACGGCCTACAATAAAGGGAACATAGGGATGGTCTATGCAGAACAGGGCGAAGATGACCGGGCAGAGGTGAATATCAATGAAGCAATCACAATATTGGAGGAGCTTCAGGATTATTACCCAATCTCCGTTTTCCTTACTTATATGTCTGATATCTACCTTAGGAAGAACAATTGGTCCAGGGCCATCAGCTATGCTCAAAGAAGCCTCGATCTGGCACAAAGATATGGGCTTAAGGAGCAGATAAGTGAGAGTAATCTGAAGCTTTCCGAATTATACGATCATGTTGGAAACTATAAAAAATCGAATAGCTATTACAAGAATCACATTGCCTACAGGGATAGCGTTACCAACCTTAGGGAAATGGAGCAAATGGCCGATGTACGGACGAATTTTGAAGTTGCACAAAAACAATCAGAAGTAGACTTGCTTGAGAAGGAATCCGAAATACAGCTATTAAAAGATAAAAGACAAAAAACCGTTATTTATGTTTCAATTATAGTCTTAATACTGGTTTTTTTCCTTGCTATGGGACTCTACAGGCGTAATATATTTATAAAGAAAACCAAGAACATTATCGAAGAGGAAAAGAACAGGTCGGACAAGTTACTGTTGAATATCCTTCCAGAAGAAACGGCCATTGAATTAAAGCAACGGGGCAAGGTGCAAGCCAAAAAATTTGAATCGGTATCTATAATGTTTACTGATTTTAAGGGATTTACCCATTACGCAGATAATTTGGCCCCTGAAAAATTGGTGGAAACGGTAGATTATTATTTCTCAAAGTTCGATGAGATCATTGAAAAGTACGGCCTGGAAAAGATAAAGACCATCGGGGATTCATATATGTGCGCCGGGGGCCTTCCTTATCCTTCTCAGGACCACGCCACTAAAACGGTTTTAGCTGCCCTGGAAATGATCGAGTTTGTAAATCTTGCAAAAACCCTGAACCCCGAAAACCGGATTCGTTTTGATGTCCGTATTGGCATCAATACAGGCCCCGTGGTGGCAGGCGTGGTGGGTACCAAAAAATTTGCCTATGACATTTGGGGTGATGCCGTTAATATCGCCTCCCGTATGGAATCTAATTCGCAACCCGGAAAGATCAATGTAACGGAAAATACCTTTACGTTAATCAAAGACAGCTTTGATTGCGAGATGAGGGGTGAGATTGAAGTCAAAAATAAAGGTATGATGAATATGTATTTTGTAAGTAAAATAGAGGACTAAAGTAAGTTCAATTACAATTAATTGATTTGTCCTTCAATAAGCCCTTTATTATTTTCAAAAAACTCATTTCCCACTTTATAGAAAAACTTTAAATAAGTATCTTAGGACTATGAAAAAATACGTAGTAACACTTGCTCTAATAGCACTTCCTTTTTTTGGCCAAAGCCAGGCTGCGAGGCAAATAGATTCTGCAGGAGTATATATCC
>NZ_CAMYIP010000230.1 GCF_947258525.1 uncultured Eudoraea sp. | reverse complement strand
GGATTTCCATTGCCATCCGGAGGTGAAGAAGAATCTTCAATTTTAAAGCGTATTGGTGTACCAACCCGCGGAGACCATACTTTAATGGCAATTGTTGTGCCACCGGACCAATCAATAGGTCCTGCTAAAGGAATAGAGGCCCCTGCAAAGGTCTGAGCACCTGCTAATTTATCGATCTCTAGAACTTTGGCACTTGTGTTAATACCACTAGCATCCGGATTATCTATTATCTGAGCCGGTATTGGCCCAAAATCCGAAGCACCAAAACCATTAATTACATAATTTATAGTAGTCGATTCAAAATCTATTGGTATCTCCGGTGCTGCTCCAATTCCACCGGTACCTGCAATAATCACATCATCAAAGTAGAACGATTCACCCTGTCCATTGCTTCCAAAATCCGGAAATATAATTGACGTATCAAAAGAGATACTTGTATTGAAAGCACCGGCCACAGGAGCTGTCATATCAAATAACAACTCTTCCCAGCCAGAGGCCACCGTACTGTTCACTTCTACTTCCGCAAAGACCGTAGGATTTCCATTGCCATCCGGAGGTGACGAAGAATCTTCAATTTTAAAGCGTATTGGTGTACCAACCCGTGGAGACCATACTTTAATGGCAATTGTGGTACCGCCAGACCAATCAATAGCTCCTGCTAAAGGAATAGAGGCCCCTGCAAAGGTTTGAGCACCTGCTAACTTATCGATCTCTAGAACTTTGGCACTTGTGTTAATACCACTAGCATCCGGATTATCTATTATCTGAGCAGGTATTGGTCCAAAATCCGAAGCACCAAAACCGTTAATTACATAATTTATAGTAGTCGATTCAAAATCTATTGGTATCTCCGGTGCTGCCCCAACTCCACCGGTACCTGCGATCGCTACATCATCAAAATAGAATAATTCACCCTGACCAGTGCTTCCAAAATCCGGAAATATAATTGACGAATCAAACGAAATACTTGTATCGAATGCACCTGCCACAGGAGCTGTCATATCAAATAACAATTCTTCCCAGCCAGAGGCCACTGTACTATTCACTTCTACTTCGGCAAAGACCGTTGGATTTCCATTGCCATCCGGAGGTGAAGAAGAATCTTCAATTTTAAAGCGTATTGGTGTACCAACCCGCGGAGACCATACTTTAATGGCAATTGTTGTACCACCAGACCAATCAATAGCTCCTGCTAAAGGAATTGCGGCCCCTGCAAAGGTTTGAGCATCTGCTAATTTATTGATCTCTAGAACTTTGGCGCTTGTGTTAATACCACTCGCATCCGGATTATCTATAATCTGAGCAGGTATTGGCCCAAAATCCGAAGCTCCAAAACCGTTAATCACATAATTTACCGTTGCATCTTCAAAAGTAATAGGCAATTCTACGGGTTCTGTAGCACCAGATATGGTAATAACCTCTGATAATTCTACAGTGGCCGATCCTGCCCCCCTGGCTACAACTCTGACTGTATAGTCCCCAATCTCGTCATAGACATAGGTAGCACTTTCGCCTGCCATTATAGTCGTAGGCTCTTCATTTTCAACATCTCCAAAATAAATATCAAAGACCGTTGCATTCGTTGCTGTTGGCGCCACAGATATCTCAAAAGGATTGGTTTCTGAAGCAGTGATATTCAATTCCAAATCAGTTGGAGCAGCAAATGAAATGGTTACTATCCGGCTTAACTCACTTTTTAACCCTGTTAATCCAACCGCAACAATTCTTAAAGTAAATTCCCCTTCTGCATATACATGAATTGCGGTTTCACCGAGGGCTACCAGTGTAGGTTCCTCATTTTCCACATCCCCGAAATAAACCTCAAAAGAAGATGCTCCAACTGCAGATGGCGTAACACTTACTTCACCAGATTCGTCCTGCGCTATATTAAATTCTGCACTAACATCTGTAGGTGCGGATATTTGCTGCAATGCATAAGAAGTCTCCTTCTTTGTGCACGCATTAAATAAGTTGATTACTAAAAATAGTACCGATAATTGCTTTATAATTTTCATTTGTTCAAAGTTTATTTTTTATTAATAACCCGGATTTTGTGCCCACCGGTTACCAGCCAATTCTATTTCAATAGAAGGAATTGGGAACAATTCATTTTTCCCGGAAGTAAATCCATCTATTTCCTGAGCCGCCCGGCCGGTTCTTACCAAATCAAAAAAATGATGGCCTTCACCTACCAGTTCAACCCTTCTTTCTTTATATATTGCTGTTGTTAATGAACTTCCTGTGTCAGTTACATTAGCTAAACCAGCCCTGTTCCTTACCCTGTTCAGATATTGTTGAGCCTTATTTTCGTCTATACCACCCCTATTATTGGCTTCTGCCGCCATCAGCAGGACATCTGCAAAACGAATGGCTCTGTAATTATTAGGATTCGTAAGATTAGCATCGCCGGTATTTAAATCCCCTAATCTGGGTATATACTTTCTATTGTAATATCCTGTATGCTCAAATCCTTCCGTATAAGATACTCCGGGATTTTCAGCAGCCCATGCTTCAATATCTAAAATGGCCACATCTTTTCTTAGATCTCCGGCTTCGAACTCATCTACAACTTCCTGTCGTGGAACGTTAAAACTAAAGCCAGATTCAAACTCAGGTCCGGTGTAGTTTCTGATACCGTTAAAACCTACAGCCACATTACCCTCACTACATTGAAGGCAACCAAATCCTGCTCCTTCTTTATCCGTATATTGTACTTCAAAGACAGATTCAATATTATTCTCATTGTCATTTTCGAACATTGTACTGTAATCTGCCAGCAAATCATAAGGCCCGTTATTTATTACATCCTCCAGCACAGCAGCAGCTTCTGAAAACTTATCCTGATATAGATAAACCTTTCCTAAAAGAGCCTGCGCAGCTCCTTTTGTTACTCTGCCTATTTCGCTTTGTGTATCAGGAAGATTTGCCGCTGCAAATATTAAATCCTGTTCAATCTGGGCATAAACCTCTGCCTTAGGTGTTCTGTCAACTACATCCTGGTCTCCAAAAAGTAACCTTTGATCCACGGCAAGCGGAACATCTCCAAACCACTTAACCAATTCAAAATAATAGTACGCCCTAAGGAAAGTAGCTTCTGCAATAATTACATTTCTATTAGGGAACTCCGTTTTATCTTTAAACTCCAAAATATAATTGGCTCTGTTTACGCCTGCAAACATCCAACTCCAAATATCTCTTAATTGCTGATTTACCGGGGTATGGGTCATTTTATCTACTTCCTGTATACCGGGTACATCTGTAGCACTTTCGCCACCGGCAACCGTATTATCTGAAGCAATTTCACCTAACAAAACATTTAAGTAGCTGGACTGCAGTAAATCATAGGCCCCAATAAGAGCATCCTCATAGTCTGCCTGTGAGTTAAAGAAATTTTCAGAGTCTTCATTAAATGAATCTATATCGACGAAGCTATCACTACAAGAGAATAATACAAAAGCAGAAATAAAGGCGATCAATGAATATTTAGTCATGTTATTTTTCATCTTTATTACTTTTAAAATTGAAAATTAAGTCCTAATAAAAAAGTTCTGGGCACCGGATAAAACCCCTGATCTATTCCAGCGCCTATAGGAGCCCCGGAAGAGGCACTTGGGTCATACCCTTTATATTTGGTTAAGGTAAAAAGGTTGTTTACCGAAATATAAAAACGAAGTTTGTCTATCCCTGCTTTTTCAACTACGCTAACAGGCAAGGTATATCCTAGTTGCGCATTTTGCAATCTTACAAATGAACCATCTTCCACATAGAAATCTGAAAATAGTGTATTTTGGGTAGCTCCTGTGGTCACTCGTGGAAAAGAATTGGTAGATCCTTCTCCTGTCCACCTGTTCAGGGTATATACCGATTTGTTTACCAGAGGCTGATTTCGCTCATAATTCCTTACAATATCATTCCCTATTGAAGCAAAGGCATAAGCGGTAAAATCAAAGTCTTTATATTTAGCCGAAAAATTTAAGCCCATCGTTGCATTTGGTATCGGGTTACCTAGATCCGTTCTGTCATCTGAATCTATTTCACCATCCCCATTAATATCCACAAATCTTAAATCACCCGGTGCCGCATCCACCTGAGTGGCATGAGCATCTACTTCTGCCTGATTCTGAAAAATACCGTCAGTTTGCAAGCCGTAGAAATATCCGATAGGCTTACCACTTTCCATTCTTGATGGGGGTTCCTGACCCACGCCAAACGATCCGGCTGCAATAAATCCAACGCCATTATTAACAGAGACTACTTTGTTATTTAAAAAGGTAACATTATAATTTATTCCAAAGGTGAAGTCGTTCGCAGAGTTATTGCTATAACCTGCAGCAAATTCAAATCCACTGTTATCAACTATACCAGCATTTACAACCGGTGGCTGAGACCCTGGAGCAGTGGCTCCCAAAATACCTGAAACCGGAGGTTGCAATAAGAGTCCATCTGTTCTTTTATTGAAATAATCTGCTGTGATATCTACCCTATTATCAAATAATCTCATGTCTACACCTACATCCAAGGTTTTCTGTTGTTCCCATTGAATTTCGGGATTTGAAAGTACCCCTATTGCCTTTCCAAAAACCAGTTCGTTGGAGAATACGTAAGTGGCCTCACCGGATAAAACCGATCTAAAAGCATTACTGGGTATTCTGTCATTTCCAACTATACCATAACTTCCCCTTAGTTTCAAGAAGTTAATTACCTTACTTTCTTCCAGAAAGTTTTCATCTGAAGCTACCCATCCAACGGAACCTGAAGGAAAATAACCAAATCTATTATTGGGTCCAAACTTAGAAGATCCATCCCTTCTTATAATAGCCGAAATAAGGTATTTGCCTTTATAGTTGTATTGACCTCTTAGGAAGTATGATAATAGCCTGTCCCTAAACTCACCACTTAACCCGCTATCCTTTAAGCCATTCTGCTGATCTACTGTATCTTCTATTCTAGCAGATGCAAAATCCACATCCGTTTCAAAAAATCCTTGTGTAGTTCCTGAGAATATGC
>NZ_CAMYIP010000229.1 GCF_947258525.1 uncultured Eudoraea sp. | reverse complement strand
TACCAATTGCCGAAAAACATGGTGTTGTCATTCAGATGGAATTGCTCAACTCTAAGGTAGACCACAAAGATTATATGTGTGATCATGTAGAATGGGGAGTGGCCCTATGTAAGGAATTGAACTCCGAAAACTTCAAGTTGCTTTACGATATTTACCACATGCAAATAATGGAGGGAGATATTATCAGGACGATCAGGGATTATCATGAATATTTCGGCCATTATCATACAGGTGGTAATCCGGGCAGACATGAAATTAACGAAACACAAGAGTTATATTATCCGGCAATAATGAAGGCCATTGTAGAAACCGGATTTAAGGGTCACGTGGCCCAGGAGTTTATTCCCAGTTGGGAGGACAAAATTGCCGCGCTAAAGGAGGGGGTCACAATTTGTGATGTTTAATCTGAAAACCAAATGCTATTTTGCTAATGCCTCCTTTATTTTCTTGTTCCAGGATAGTTGTTGCTCAATGTTACGAGAGTAGTTAGTCTCACGATCATATACCTGCTGAAATTCTGCAAGCTCCTTATTTATTTGACGATAGATAGCCTTTACTTCGGCCTTAACATTTTTTGTAAACGTTGTATTGTCCATAATTTTACGCATTTTCCTGGCATACAATTCAGAAATGTCAAAATGCAGCTGTTCATGGCTTAGAATTACCTCATCGCAAATATTTGGCTGATACCACGATCTATTCGGATAGAAGAATGTACTAATTATGTAATCCAGTTCATATTTTCCATTTTCTTCAGTTGTGGAAAATTGATAGCTCAACCCACTTGCAGTTGTAGCGGCTATTTCTGAATTCTTAGGGGGTTCGGCTTTGAAATTTGCCCAACTTAGTCTTTGCCCGGAATTCCAAAGAATTGTTTCTTCTTCCTGCGCGAATAACATAGCGGAAAATAGAAATGCAAAAAGGCCGAATATAAATCTTAGAGATCCCAATGAAATACTACTTCTTTTTTAATATCAGGATGAAGACTAAAAATTACCGGGCAGGTTCGTGCGGTATGCTCAAGGATCTTTTTTTGCTTATCCGTAATTGTAGCCGGCAAATGTATCTCAACATCAATCTGCGATATCCTTCGGGGATCTGCGGCCATATGTTTCGTAACCTCCGCAACTGAATTTTTAAGATCTAACTCCATATCTCTTGCCTTAATGCCCATCATGGTAAGCATACAACTGGCAAGGCCTGTGGCAACTGTATCTGTCGGTGAAAAGGCTTGTCCCAATCCATTATTATCAACAGGTGCATCTGTTATGAATTCATCTCCTGAGCGAAGGTGAACACAACTGGTACGCAATTCTCCTGTATATGTAACTTTTGAGGTCATTGTTCTGGTTTAACCTGGGTTATTCGCATTTCCTCGTACATCATTATGTAAGAAGCTTTGTTGTAGTATCCGGAAGAAAGTTCATTGTTATAATCAAATTTATTCCCGCAATACTCTGTAATGCCAACAATATTTGAAGCCTCAAACAAATTGAGCTTATAGGCTAATTTTAAAAGAAGGTCAAAGGTAAGATCAAAGCCACGGACCGCATACCTGTCGGGATCTGCCCCAAAACGCCTTCTGTACCTTCTCGCAAAGGCATTGTTATTTGATTCTTTATATACACTAGGGTACGTAAAATTAAGGTTAGACAAATGTGCCCCGGAGATAACATCGTTTTCGAATGCCTTATTCTTGTTTGTAGTGAACATCCGTACTTTGGTAGTATCTGAATTGGATGAATTAAGAATGGAGCTTACACTGGAAACCACTTTGAAATTATCGGTCTCTACAAAAACCCAATTCTCGGTTTCAAGGGAAAGAAGACCGGCAAATACCTCTAGATCTAAAGAAATATTTTCTTCATCTTCCTGAAGCTCTACGGATTGGGCAACAGGAAACTTTTCCTTTATCTGTTCACTAACAGCCTTGTTCTTTGCATCGGTTATTACTATAATATTCTCATCTGTAATGGTTTCTTCAATAAAACCAAGCATCCTATCTCGCAGAATCTGATCAGACGGAATAGAAAAGAAAACATTTTCCAGTTCAAAATCACTGGTAGAGGCTAAGGGTGCAATTACCGGAACCTCAGCATTCGCGGCACTGATGGCTACTTCCTTCAAGGAATTCAATTGCAATGGTCCTATTATGGCATTAACTCCTTCCAGGTCTTCGCCCTGCAGTATTTGTCTTGTTTTATCGGGATTTAATTGGGTATCAAATGTTTTTACATCGACAGAAATACCCAGATCTGAAATAGAATCAAGAGCAATCAGTGCACCACTATATAAACCAAGGCTATAGCTTATGGCATTACTCCTTGAAATTGCATCTGTGGCGCTTTCAACATCACTAAGGTTAATTTTATCCGTGCGAAAAGGCAGCAGGTAAATCAATTTAGGCTTGTTCACTGAATTTACGCTATCCAACAGGTTTATCTTATCCAGAATCAATGCATTCTTTACTTCTAAGTTACCCGTCTTCTCCTTAGGGAGTTTTAAAACCATCCCGGATTTAAGACCTCTGGAAAGATCCGGATTGAGGTCAAGTAATTGTTTATAATCAATCCCCAAATTTCGTGTTAAAGAGTACACTGTTTGTTTGGGTTTAACCTCATAGAATATATAGTTATCAGTATTAATTTCATTTTCAGGAATTTTCATTTCAGGCAACCTAATTACCATACCTTCCTTTAAACCACCGCGCTCACCAATTTCCGGATTTAGTCTTACAATATCCTGTGAACTTATTTTATATTCCTGAGAAAGGCTGTACAAAGTTTTCTTAGGTGGCACGGTATAAGAGATATACAATTGAACGTCTTGTTCCTCAACGCTGCTACCGGCAATTTTAGGGAGCTTTAACTGCTGCCCTTCGGCCAAATAACTGGTAGTTACAGATAAATCAGGATTTAACGTAAGCATACTATCTATTGTAATACCGTATTTATTGGCTATACTCCATCTTGTCTCTTTTGGCAATACGGTATAGGTTTCAAAATCATCAAAATTAACACTGTCGCTCGCAACTTCAATTTTTGGGTACTCAGGAATTTTTAAACGCATTCCCTTTTTCAATTGACGTGCATACAATTGTGTATTATAGCGTTTAAGCTCTTCTTCAGAGACATTGTACCGCTGAGCAATGCTAAAAATTGTTTCTCTTTTCTTCACCTTGTGCGTACCAAATGATATAGGTGTCGCCTGTTCTTCTTCTAACTTCTTTTTTTGCAAAGCAATTGAATCCTGTACACTTTGCATTTTAGCTCCTAAGGGGATGACGAGTATTGTATTGGGTTGAAGTACATCAGCCTCTGTAATTTCTTTATTGTACTTAAGGATATCCGTGGGATTTACCTTGTATTGCCTTGCAATACTATAAACGGTTTCGCCAGTTTTAACCGCATGAGAGCTAAACTGTTGTGCCATGGCCTGACATGAAAACAGAATAATCGCAGCTGTTGTAATTAAAAATCTTATAGACATGCTTGTAGGTTTTATTCCCATTCTATAGTTGCCGGGGGTTTCGAAGAGATATCGTATACCACTCTATTTACTCCGGGAACTTTGTTTATTATTTCATTGGAGGTCTTTTGCAAAAATTCGTAGGGCAGATTAACCCAATCTGCCGTCATACCATCTGTGCTTTCAACTGCCCGTAAAGCTACACATTTTTCATAAGTTCGTTCATCTCCCATTACTCCTACACTATTTACGGGCAAAAGCATAGCTCCGGCCTGCCAAACCTCATTATAAAGCCCCCATTCCTTTAAACCATTAATAAAAATTGCATCTACTTCTTGCAAAATACTTACTTTTTCTTCTGTGACATCTCCCAGTATGCGTATTGCCAGACCAGGTCCCGGAAACGGGTGACGTCCCAGACGTTCATCTTCTATGTTAAGAGTGGCGCCTACCCTTCTCACTTCATCTTTGAACAACATTTTCAAGGGCTCTACCACTTTAAGTTTCATAAAGTCGGGTAATCCTCCAACATTATGATGACTCTTAATGGTGGCCGATGGCCCTCCGGTTGCAGATACAGACTCAATCACATCTGGATAGATAGTACCCTGTGCAAGCCATTTAGCATCTTCAACTTTATGTGATTCATCATCAAATACATCAATGAAAACCCCTCCGATAATTTTTCTTTTCTTTTCAGGATCTGCCTCACCAGCCAATGCTTTCAAAAAGCGTGCCGAAGCATCAACCCCTTTCACATTAAGGCCCATATGTTCATATTGGTCCAACACTTCCTGAAATTCATTTTTCCTGAGCAATCCGTTATTAACAAAAATACAATGAAGATGATCTCCTATTGCTCTATGCAACAAAACGGCTGCAACTGTAGAATCCACTCCTCCCGAAAGTCCAAGGATTACTTTTTCGCTTCCTATTTTCGTCTTTAACTCTGCTACTGTAGTTTCTACAAATGCATCGGGGGTCCAGGTTTGTTCTAAGCCTGCAATGTGTACCAGAAAATTTTCTAAGATCAGTCCACCCTGTTTGGTATGGTATACCTCGGGGTGAAATTGAATACCATATGTTAATTCACCGTCTATTTTAAAGGCCGCATGTTCCACATCATTTGTACTGGCCAGCTTTACTGCATTTTCCGGTAATTGTTTAATGGTATCACTATGACTCATCCATACCTGCGATCCTTCTCTTATTTCATAGAAAAACGGTTCTTCACTATCAATTCCTGCAAGCTTAGCCCGGCCGTATTCACGGGTATTTGACGCCGCAACGTTGCCACCATGAAAATGAGCAAGGTATTGCGCTCCGTAACAAATGGCAAGCAAGGGTTTTTTACCCTTTATCTGAGATAAATCGGGGTGTGGTGCATCGTCTGCCCTTACCGAGAATGGAGAACCGGAGAGGATGACCGCTTTATATTCTGAGAGGTCTTCTGGAAGGTGGTTGTAAGGTTTAATTTCGCAGAAAATATTAAGTTCTCTTACCCTTCTGGCGATGAGTTGGGTATACTGAGAACCAAAATCTAAAATGAGGACGTTGTTTTGCATGGGCAAAAATAGTAATTCAAGACATTTTGAAATACAAGTTTTAGGTATATTTATAACATCTTTATTAACGCTGTAAGAATGAAACATTTAAATGCCATAATTTTTGCAATCGCTATTGTAATAGCTGCCTATTTTTTAGGCAATGCTTATGTAAAAAGATCAAATCCTACAAGGGTGATTTCCATTACGGGTCTGGGAAATGAAAACTTTACATCAGATCTTATTGTATGGGAAGGTCGTTTTGTTGCATTTAATACAGTTTTAAAAACAGCTTTCGAACAATTGAACGACGATAAGGAAATAGTAAAAAATTATCTGGTATCTAAAGGAATTAAAGAAGAAAACATAATTTTTAATTCTGTACAGACTATTGAACAACGCGACAATAAATATGAAAACGGGAATTTTGTAGGAACAATCTTCCGGGGGTACGAGTTATCGCAATCTGTTCAAATAGAATCTAATGATGTTGCTCTCGTAGAAAAAGTATCGCGTGAGATAACGGAACTCCTAAATAAAGGCGTGCAGTTTAATTCCTCACCACCCCGTTATTATTACACCAAATTATCAGATCTTAAGATAGCAATGATTTCGAAGGCCACAGAAGATGCCCGAATCCGTGCTGAGAAAATAGCAGAGAATTCCGGGGGTGCTTTAGGAGATCTGATTTCTGCCCGGATGGGAGTTTTTCAAATTACCGGACAAAATTCTGACGAAGATTACAGTTGGGGAGGAGCTTATAATACCTCTTCGAAAAAGAAGACTGCTTCTATTACCATGCGATTGGAATACAAGGTGAAATAAAAGAATTTCCTTTAGTACAAGACTGACAATTACCCTTCAAATTATAATTACATTAAAGATATTTTAATTCATAAAAAAGAAAAAGCCCTAGCGACGATCGCCGGGGCTTTTCAAATCAAAAACCAACCTAAACACATGAACTTGTTATGACACAATTTAATTTATAAAAAATCTACTTTTTCATAGCAATTTATATATATAACAATCTTCTTTAAAAATACCCTACCTCATTTTTTATTTTTTTACCTTTATACTAATGAAAACCACAGGTAATACAGATAAATTTTTTAAAGAAATAAAGGATGAATTAAAAAAAGGGAGTACTCAGAAAACCCATCCTTTTCGCTACTTCACCCTGGGAACAGTAGGTTTAGACCATTTTGTAAGATTACGAACGGTAGTTTTAAGGGATTTTTCCGAGGAGCTTAAATGTTCCTTCTACACTGATTATCGATCAAAAAAAATAATTCATATAAAGGAAAATAATAAGGTAGGGTTATTATTTTATGATCCCGAAAAACTATTACAGATCAAAATTGAAGGCTTAGCAAATATTATTAAAGGAAAGGCAAAAGAAGAAGAACACGGGCAAACTATTCAGGAACAATCCCGCAAGGAATATACTACTGCACTTGCGCCGGGAACGCCGCTAAAAGATGCTGCGCCCCTTGAATACCTGAATGAGGAAAACCATTTCTGTGTGGTTGAAGTTACTCCTTATAAAATAGAATACCTGAAATTAGAACAGCCAGAACATATACGGGTTCGGTTTTCCAACCGTAATGAACTTTGGAATGGAGAATTCCTTGTCCCATAACCCCGCTACTGCTCAATTCATCGTATCCAGAATAATTTTAATATCCTCTTCCGTAGTATCCGGATTAATAAAACAAAAACGGGCTACGGTTTCAAAACCTTCTTTGGTCTTCCATTTACTGGGTGTCACCAGGGCCAGACCCTCGCGATGATTGGTATAGGTCCAGTTTTTATAATCATCTTCAGACCAACCCTTACGCCTGAAAAGGACGCACGAAAGGCTTGGAGGTCTTATCAATTCTAAATCGGGTCGTGAAGAAATTAATTCGCCGGCTAAACTGGCCAGTTCAATGCCTCGCTCCACAGCCCATTTATATTTATTTGTTCCATGGGTGGCAAGGGAATACCACAAAGGCAGACCACGTAACCTTCTTGTTAACTGTATCTGGTAATCCGACGGATTAAATCCATGAGCTCCCGGATCATTTATTATGTCCAGGTACGAGCCCTCCTGAGAATGTGCTGTTTTCGCCAATTCCGGATTTCTATAGATAACAGCCCCGCAATCATAAGGTGAGAATAGCCATTTGTGCGGATCAATAGTAATGCTATCTGCTTTTTCAATTCCTTTAAACAAATGCCTTACAGAATCTGCCGCCAGGGCACCGCCACCATAGGCAGCATCTACATGAAACCAAAGATTAAGTTCCTTACAAATAGCTGCAATTCCCTCGAGATCGTCTACAATACCGGCATTGGTTGTACCACCGGTGGCTACTACAGCAAAAACCCGTTCCATCGTATTTTTATCCAACGAATTTATTTTTTCCTCTAAGGCTTCAGCCGTCATCAGATCATCTGTTTCCACCAATAGCACATCGGCATCAATAACCTTTGCCATGGCCCTGATAGAAGAATGTGCCCCTACTGAAGTAATTATGCAGCCTTTTTTATTCAGATTTAACTTGTTTTCCCTCCAATATTCCCTTGCGGTTACTATGGAAGATAAATTTGCCGCGGTACCACCACTTGTAAAAACTCCAAAAGCACCTTCGGGCATACCGGTAAGCGTTACCAGCCATTTCATTGCCTCATTCTCACAAAAAATACCACCAGCGCCCTCCATCCAATAAGCACCGTGTATACTCGATGCAGAAGTAACCAGGTCAAACATTACAGCCGCCCGGGTAGGCGCTGCAGGAACAAAAGCCAAATGTCTTGGATGATCTATTGGAACCGTTGCTTTAACCAAAACATCGCGAAAAAGATGAAAGGCTTTCTCACCACCTATACCCAAAGGGGTTATGGTCTCCCCTACCATACTCTTTAATTCTTCCTCTTTGCGGGGTGCTCCCAGTTCTGGTGATTCATTGGTTATTCTATTGATAGCATATTTCATGACATCCAGGGTCATTTCTACCAATCCTATATCTACATTATGCATGAGGTTGATTTTTAGTAAAAGTACTATGGAAAAGAAATCTATGCCATTTATTGGCCTAGTATTTTAACACAAGAAATTCCTGATGCAGAGGATTCAGAGCCTTTATTAAAAAAGGGATAAGTTTGTCACCCATTTCCATATAAAGTTCAGAAAAATTTAAGGATCGCTCCTGTAGCGATTTATTGGGGAACAATTGATTCTGAAGGGCGGTCATTCGAATTACCTGATCTTTTAGTTTTATTTTCTGGGCCTTCAATAAGCGCTTTTCCAGTCTATCGAGTCCATTCAATTGCTTTACTTCCTGAGCTTTTACAGCGCCATAAAAGGATCTGTCTGTTGCTTCAGCCAATTTATATAAGGCTTCAAATTGTTGTTTCAAATGTTCCTTTTGGCCAGAAAAATCGATATCAATATTAGAAATTTCCCTTATCCTTTTATTAATAAGCGTATTCTGATTTAAAAACAGATCTGCAGGTTTAAGACCGAGGTTTTTTATTTTTTTATATTCCTTTTCTGAAATTAAAAGGGCCGAATTACGCAATAGTAAGATTGGAAATGAAACCTTCATCGCGTCAAAAGTCGACTTAAATTCAAGCCAATAGGCCAATTCCCCGCCTCCTCCAATATAGCAAAGGTTTGGAAGTATTACCTCCTGATACAACGGCCTGGTGACCACATTTGGTGAGAATCTTTCGGGATGCTCTTCAATTTCCTGAAATAATTCATCTTTAGAAAATTTAATCTGTGTATTGTTAACCTGAATTACGCCTTCTTGCTCTACCAGCCTTTCACGCAAACCATTTTTTAAATAAAAATAGTTGATCTCCCTTGGGTTTACCTGGATTTTGTATGAAGGGGATATTGTTTCCAAAGCAGCAATGGTCTTGTTTACCTCCTTATAAGACAGGCTATCAAAGATATCCTTCTTAATATGGGGTATCAGCAGTTTTTTTAGTTCAACATCATCTCCGTCCACAATTACCAGACCATAGTCCCCAAAAAGCTCGTTGGCCAGATATCTGGTAGCTTCAGTTAGTGACTTATGTTCCAGATACGCTTTTTTAAATAGACCCTCTAAGTCTTTGGCATTGGCTGTATTTCCAAGTTCTTTGGAAAAGGTATCAAATACGGCTTCAAGTCCTTCAGTACTTAATCTGCCAACTGCACCACCGGCAACCCGGTTCCAATGAAATTTTTTGCTATGTAAGTTAAAATAATTGATCTCATCAAAATCATGGTCTTCAGTGGCCATCCAGTAAATCGGTACAAAATTATTTTTTGGATAGCTTTTCTTCAGGGTATTTGCAAGATTTATGGTAGTTATTATTTTGTACAAAAAGTACAACGGACCCGTAAATATATTCAGCTGATGCCCCGTAACAACCGTAAAAGTATTCTTATCAATTAAAGCTGAAATATTAGACAAGGTAGTTTTTGATGCCTTTACGTTCTTGTATTGTTGTTGAAGTGCCTGGTTTAGTATTTTCCTGTTTGCATGAGCATAAGTTTCAGACTTTTCCTCTATTTGTGCCTTAAATTCTTCAATTTCAGGAAATCTATTGTAAAAGGGTTTTAGCTTCTTGTTTTCGTCCAGGTAGTCGGAAATAAGTGAAGAAAAATATCCGGTTTTTTTAAATGGTATACAGGCTACTTGCATAGAAACTTCTAAAGTCCGATCAAAGATAAAATTCTCGGGTTTTACTCTTCCCAAAAATACGTTAAGATGTTTTAACAACATAGAAATGGAGAACCAATTCCTTCAAAGGCATGCGCCTTGGCGAACGCTAAGCGAAAAACACCGAACTTAAAATGGGGTTTCCCGAATAATCCTTAGCTTTAGCGTCCTAATTTAAAAACTGGTTAATGAAGCGAATTTTACCCGCTCTATTTCTGCTTGTTGTCTGCAATTTAAGTTCCCAGGAAATAAAATCACCTTCTGAATTCCTGGGTTATGAACTGGGCACAAGATTCACATTTCATCACCGGGTTGTGGACTATTACCAATATCTTTCGGATGCTGCCAGGGACCGTGTTCAACTAAATGAATATGGTAAAACCAATGAAGGAAGGTCCCTGCACCTGGCCTATGTTTCTTCACCGGAAAATATGCAGAATCTGGAGGAAATCCGTACCGAACATCTCAAAAGTACAAAAGGCGAAGGTGCTTCTACAAAAGCTATTGTATGGCTTAGCTATAATGTTCACGGTAATGAGAGCGTGAGTACCGAGGCATCTATGCAAACCATTTATGAATTGTTAACGAGTAAACAAGTTTATCTGGAAAATACGGTGGTAATTATAGACCCTTGTATTAACCCCGATGGACGAGACCGGTATGTGAACTGGTACAATCAGCACAAAAATTCAACACTTCAGGTAGATCCTAACAGTAAGGAACACCATGAAGGATGGTGGAGCGGACGCAGCAACCATTATATGTTCGATTTAAATCGTGACTGGGCCTGGCTTACCCAGTTGGAAAGCCGGCAAAGGATAAAATTTTATAATAAGTGGCTACCTCATATTCATGTAGATTTTCATGAGCAAGGCATAGATAACCCTTATTTCTTTTCCCCTTCAGCAGAGCCTTATCACGAAGTTATTACAGATTTTCAGCGCGATTTTCAGGTGACCATTGGTAAGAACCATGCAAAATATTTTGACACCAATGGCTGGTTATACAATACCAAAGAGCGTTTTGATTTGTTCTATCCCAGTTACGGGGATACCTACCCTACTTATAGTGGGGCTATTGGGATGACCTATGAGCAGGGTGGCAGCGGCCGAGCCGGTCTTGGAGTCCAAACGGCTAATGGCGATACACTAACCTTAAAGGATAGGATTGCCCATCATCTTAGCACCGGCTTATCAACAGTGGAAGTTGCCTCTAAGAATGTAGCCAAATTAAATGAGGAATTTAAAAAGTTTTATTTGACGAAAGATTACAAATACAAGAGTTTTGTCCTCAATGGGCAGGAAGATCATTTAAAAGCGCTCACCAAACTCCTGGATCAGCACCAGTTAACCTATACTTATGGAACCGGGGCTATGGTAAAGGGCTTTAACTATAATACAGGCAGGTCTGGTAGCCTGAAGACCAATTCTGAGAGCCTGATTATTTCTACCAACCAGACCAGGGGAACCCTGGTAAAAGTACTCTTTGAACCCAATGCAAGATTAAGTGATTCACTTACCTATGATATAACGGCCTGGTCCCTGCCCTATGCCTATGGATTAAAAGCCATTGCTTCGGAGACTTTGGTAAACGGTATGCCCAAAGCACAATCTACGGTAAAAAAAGAAACTTTAAGTTCTGATTCCTATGCCTTTATAACAGACTGGAACGGAATGGACGATGCCAGGTTTTTAGCAGAATTATACAAAAAAAATATCCGGGTCAGACAGGCTCAAAAACCATTTACCCTGGAAGGTAACCGCTATGAAAGAGGAAGTCTGATCATTACCAAAGTGGACAATGAGCGAACTACAAATTTGACCTCAATACTAAATGAGATAGCAAAAAAATATCAAAAATCACTTACTGCTGTTAGTGGCGGTTTTGTAGAAGATGGCAAGGATTTGGGTTCAAAATATGTAAAAATGATCCCATCTGTGAAGGTGGCTGTATTGTCTGGTGCGCCAACCTCTACGCTACGCTTTGGGGAGATATGGCACTTCTTTGAGCAACAATTGCAATATCCGCTTACTGTTTTAGACGCCAGTTATGTTGCTGAAGTAGATCTTACAAAATATGATGTATTAATACTTCCGGGAGGTAATGGCTATCAGAAGTTTATGGATAGCAGTATGCTCAGCCGTTTGAAAGAATGGGTACATCAGGGCGGAAGACTTATTTCCATGGGTGAATCCATTGCTTCTTTGGATGGTGAGGGGGGTTTCAAAATCACCCCAAAGGGAAAGTCAAAAGATAGTATAGAAATTACAATGGTATCGCATGAAAACCAGGAACGAGAAAAAATCAAAAATGACATTACAGGTGCCATCTTTAAAACAAGGGTAGACGCTACACATCCAATGGCATTTGGATATAAAGACACCTATTTTAGCCTTAAATTGGGAATTGACACTTATGACTATCTGGAAAATGGCACAGTGGCATATATTTCAAAGGACACCATACCGGTCGCCGGGTTTGCTGGTAGTGAGGCCCAGAATAAAATGGGTAAAAGCCTCGTCTTTGGTGTTGAGGAACAGGGGAAAGGACAAATTGTTTACATGGTGGACAACCCCTTATTCCGGGGGTTCTGGGAAAATGGCAAACTTTTTTTTGTGAATGCTATCTTCATGGCCAGGTAGTACTATTCCACCAATTAATAAAGCATAAAGGCCACCGTTACAATCCCTATTGCCGCCATAGGAACAATAATGAGCATATAGAGGAAAGAGATAATACCGGCTTTAAAAAAAGCACCTATCCAGGAACTCTTGTAAAAATTTCTCAGGGCTATCATCAGGTAGATAAGAAAAGAGAAGGTAATGAGCATTTCCAGCCAACTGGGAATCTCCCATACTTTATTCACGAGGAGAATGGCACAAAAGGTAGTGAATATAAAAGTGAAGAAATAAAAGCTGAATACCAGATGGTGGGCAAAGATGGCCGGTTTCCAATAAAATACTTTCAAGAGCACTGCAAAAAGTGGTAATAGAAGGAACATTGCCACAGGAATAGTGTCATATAATGCCTGCAGGATACCCCCGCCCCGTTGTTCATAAAACTTGAGCATCTGGGTATAGAATCTGCGCGTAAAGGCGTCTGCATCTTCTTTCATTCCCATCGCCTTAAATTTTTGATCTAATGGCGCTCCGGCAGCAATAAGGGAGTCTAACTGCTCACGCCTAAAACCAAAATCTAGACTGACTACCTCGGGTTCTGAAGCCATTACAGAATCTATTTCCCTGATTTCTTTATCTGTTAAGCCTATAGTTTTCTGACTTTTTTTCAGGACTTTCTTAGCTTCGGCAAGCGCCAAAGAATCCTGTTTTAGAGGAATAGAATCGAGGTTGATCTCCTGTTCCATCCCTTTTTTGATTGCCGCAGAAACTTTATTATCTGCTTTGCGGATAGTAAAAGAAAAGATAAAGAAGAAGATAACGGAAATAAAAAGGTAAAACTGCGCCGGATGCAGGTATTTAAGGCGTTTTCCATCTACAAACCTCCGGGCCACTACGCCGGGTTTTACCATCAGGGTTCCGAAACTCCTGAAGAATCTTGCATCTATAGAAATATAATTATCTATGGTATTGCTAAAGAGTACCCCAATAGTAAGGTTATCTGCCGTTTCCTGCCCACAATAAGGGCAATACTCAAAAGATGCATCGAAGGTTTCTTCGCAATTTTTACATTGCTGTATTGTTTGCTCTTCAGAGGTTGGCATAAAGTTAACTTTGATTAAAAATACAAAAAGCATTGATACTTCAAATTAAATTCCGAGGAGCAGAAATGAATTTTTCCAAACTGGATCTTGTTAGTTGTCTCACGATCTGCTTTTATCCCATAAAAGGTATACTTATCCGGAAAGTATTTATGATAATAAGGTATATTAGTACGCATATAACGAGTTGTGTGCTATCAATTAAAGAATTAGCTTAATTTTTAAAGTTTAATAATGAAAACATTAACAACCATATGCATTCTTTGCCTTTCACTAGCCTGCTCTGAAAACAAATTATCAAGAGTAGATTTTATGGTAGGTAATTGGAAAATGGAAGGAAAAGAACAATACGAAGTCTGGGAATCAGGCAAAAACAATGAGCTAATGGGATATTCATATAAGTATTCTGATAGTCAAAAAATAATTACGGAATCTCTTTCTATAAAAATATTAGAGAAAACAGTCATTTTTGAAGCTACAGTTCCAGACCAAAATCAGGGAAAAACAATTCCGTTCACTTTAAATAATGAAATTGAAGATTATTTGTCATTTGAAAATCTTGACCACGACTTTCCTAAAAAAATACAATATAAAAGAATAAACGAAAATGAAATTGAGGTAACGGTATTAGGCAATGAGGACAAAGGATTTTCTTATAGGCAGCTAAAACAAAAATGAAAACAGCACACAACACTGTATAAAAGGAATTAAAACGTCCCTTTATACTTAACGTTGGTTACACTTGTTAAAAGACGTTTCATCCTAATTAATCTACAATTCAGATATTAAAAAAACAATTGTGACATTAAACCAATTAGTTTCATACAAGTTAAATCTGAAAATCATGAAACTATTGGTAATAGGTGGTACTGGAAAAACAGGACGTGAATTGATTATACAAGGCTTAGCACAAGGACATGTTGTAACAGCAGTTGTCAGAAAACCTGATAAAATAAAATACAGTCATCCAAACCTTTATGTAGAGAAAGGAGATGTGCTGATTCATGAAAACCTCGAAAGGGTTATGAAAGGACAGGACGCAGTGCTTTCAGCGCTTGGGCATAAAAGGTTCTTTATTCCAACAAACATCTTATCGAAAGGGACTCAAAACATAATAAATGCAATGAATAACTATAATGTCAAACGGTTCATTTGCATCACCTCTCTTGGCGTGAATGACAGTAGATTTAAACTCGGTTTGTATTATACGCTATTCACAATACCAGTAATACTTTTCTTTTACTTTTTAGATAAATCCAAACAAGAAAAATTAATAATGAATAGCGATTTGGGGTGGACAATAGTCCGACCTGGACAATTAACCAACGGAAAAAAAAGGACCAATTACAAACATGGGCTATCTGTTGGTAGTTATGTCTTGACCAAAATGATTTCTCGAGCAAGTGTTGCTCATTTTATTTTAAATCAACTTGATGACGAGACTTATATCAGAAAAACACCCGGAATAACAAATTAAAAACTGTAACTAACAATGACTATGAGCCATCACTACGGCTAGCGCCTCATAAATTCCAGGCACCAAATATCCAATTCCAAATGGATGATTCTCCTTAATAGGAATTGAAATTTGAAATTTGTATTTTGAGATATCCTGGCCTTGCCGGCTCATGGCCAAAACCGTTGGCAAGCATTCTGAAATAATCCAGGGGTAATTAATAAAAATATTTGAACATATGGCAAAGAATAAAACAACCCAAACTGAAGTCGGTGTATATGATTTTATTAATTCGTATGTTGATAATGAACAAAAGAAAATTGATAGTCTTGAATTTATTGAACTAATGAGTGAATGGTCTGGTTTTGAACCAAAAATGTGGGGACCAACAATTATTGGTTTTGGAAGTTATCACTATAAATATGCTAGTGGCCATGAAGGAGATGCTCCAATCTTAGGTTTCTCACCAAGAAAAGCCCAGTTTTCACTCTATGTTTATTCAAAAACAGACAAGAGTGATGCGTTGTTGAAAGATTTTGGCAAATTTAAAATGGGGAAAGCCTGTATTTATATTAAAAAACTTGTTGATATAGACATTTCAATCTTAGAACAGCTCTGCAAAGAATCAATTGCATATCTCAATGAGCATCATGAATGTGGAGCCTGTAGAAAGTAATTGCGGTTTAAGTGATAAAATGAAAATATAAAACAAAGGTCAATGCAAAACTGAATAGTTAGTGAGTAGAAATTCACTCCGGTTCATATACAAACCGCTAGCACCAATTTGGATAGAAACATATGACAAACTAAATGAAAATTATTATGAAACTTGAATCCAACGCAGCTATACAAATTCAAAAACCAATTAAAGAAGTATTTGAAGGGATTATAGAGCCCGAAAACATGACGAAATATTTCATTTCGGAAAGTAGCGGGCGTATGGAATCAGGAAAAGAAGTGATTTGGAAGTTTTCTGAATTCCCTGACAAATTCCCAGTGAAAGAAATTAAAATTGAGAACAATCGTTCAATTTCATTTGTGTGGGATCCGGAAACTGTTGTAACGATTACTTTAGAAAACTTAGAGGACAAAAGTACCCTGGTAAAAGTAAACGAGAACGGAAAGGAATTCAATGAAGAAAACCTGAAATGGGCTTTGGGAAATACAGAAGGTTGGGCAAATTTCCTTGCTTGTATGAAAGCCTATTTGGAGTATGGTATACAACTTAGAAAAGGCGCATTTGACTTTATGCGAAAATAATAAATCAACTAATAAAGCAAGGGTATGAAATTAACTATTGACATAGAAATAAAAGCACCGAAAGACAAAGTTTGGAAGGTAATTACAGATATTGAAAATTCTGTGAACACAATTTCTGGAATTGAAAAAATTGAGATTCTGAATAAACCAAAAGACACAGTAGTCGGATTAAAATGGAAGGAAACAAGAACAATATTCGGTAAATCTGCTACGGAAACAATGTGGATAACAGAAGCCACAGAAAACGACTATTACAAAACAAGAGCCGAAAGTAATGGAGCTATTTATCAAACTATTTTAAAACTTTCAGAAAAAGAAAACACTACTTTTTTAACAATGGCATTTAGTTCGGAAGCTATTACAGTAAGAGGAAAAATTATGGCTTTTATTTTTGGAAGAATGTTAAACAAGACTATGAAAAAACTTATTAAAAAAGACTTAAGCGACATAAAGACTGCTGTCGAAAATAAATAAAGATGAAAGTTACACCTGAACACAACGCCCGGATTGCAAAAATGAAATTTTTTTCAGTTTATCCCCATTATATAACGAAAGTGGAGAAAAAAGGAAGAACAAAACAAGAACTTCACCAGGTAATTGAATGGTTAACAGGATTTGATGAAGGGAAATTACAAGACTTAATCAATCAGCAAGTGACTTTTGAAACCTTCTTTCAAAAAGCTGCATTAAACCCAAACGCCCATCTGATAAAAGGTGTAATATGTGGCTACCGGATTGAGGAGATCGATAATGAATTAACCAGACAAGTTCGCTATTTGGACAAGTTGGTTGATGAACTGGCAAGAGGTCGAAAAATGGAAAAAATTTTACGAGAAGAAAAGAAATAAAACTGGTGCTAACAACGTGTCCTATGAAAAGCCCTAGTCCATCCCGATAGCTCCCGATAACTATCGGGACGGGAGGGCTCATATACGAGACCGTTAGAGTGCATTAACTTAATTCCTCGAAATATTTGGAAAAGACGACAAATGTCGCTATATTTGTGACAAATGTCTGATAAATGAGTCCTAAACTTATTAATCCAA
>NZ_CAMYIP010000228.1 GCF_947258525.1 uncultured Eudoraea sp. | reverse complement strand
CAGGGGGAGCATATTCCAACTTTATGATGGATGAAGGCCAGGAAAGGGTTCAGGCCAGTTATAAGCATAATTACGATCGTTTGACGGAAATTAAAAAAGTCTATGATCCCAACAATTTATTTAGGGTAAATCAGAATATAAAGCCCAAAGCATAAAGATCAGGTTTAATAGTCTTTAGTTCCGGAACTACTTCGAAGAATGAAGGATTAAAGATAATCAAGGGAAGATAAAGTGCCTGACACTTTGCTTTCCTTTTTTTTGTTTTAAAAACTCAACCCTTTGGTTAACAATAATTTGTATATCGCAACGTTTTTATTTCACGAATCAATTCAACCCAAATCATCAATTTTAATATCCACAAAATGCTTAAAAAAATTATCTTATACTCATTTGTTTTCACTAGTATTTCATTATTTGCTCAGTCAGAAGAAACATGGACTTCTTCATTTGATAATGAGATAAACTGGCAGACTGTCAGTGCTTTAGGTAATTACATTGTACATACGAATTCAGGTTTATATGGTATTGACAATAACACTGGGGAGGTAATCTGGAGCGATTTAACTTTTTCACGATTGGGTGAAGATTCATTTACGGAATTGGAGAATTCTCCCTTTGCCAAAATTGAAACAGAAAAAGGGTTTTTTATTGTAAATCTTTTTGATGGCAGTAAGGTATTTAACTCTTTTGATCATGGAATTAAAAATGTGAAACAACATTTTGTCCTTTATCAATCTAATGCCATAGTTGTAGCAGGGAAATCTGTATCGGGAGAAGATATGGCCCTCTCAATAGATATTTCCACAGGCAAAGTGCTCTGGAGTAAAGAAGGTAGTTTTGGCAAATTAATAGATCTTGTTGAGCTGAATGAAGAAGAGTTATTGGGAATAACCTTGCTTAAAAATGTCAAAATTAAATCTAAAACGGGTGATGTAATCTGGAGCGTTGATAATTCAAGCGAGGCGGAACAAATTAGCAAAATGGGTGCTTTTGGTAATCTTCTGAAGAATGTAGCGGAGGCCGCTTCTGAAGGAATAGAAATAAAGCTCGATTTTAATATGCATCCTTCCCGTGAGTATTTTATAATAGGCTCAGAACAAAGAAATGAAAACCGATCAATGTCATCCAGCAGTAATAATACCATTGTAACTTTCACTTCTACATATAGAGCATATGATATTTCAAATGGGAAAATGATATGGCCTGATCCGGTAGAAGTAAAAGGGCAACTGGGGCTTACTACCTGGATAAATAATGATTTATTGGTTCTACCACAGGGAGGCCAAAATTCCCGGGTAAATCTATTCTCCATGGCCGACGGCAAAGGTCTTTGGGGTAAAAAAGGAAGGGGAATAACCATTAAAGGGGGAATTTATGATTACACACCTACTCAAGAGGGATTGCTGGTAATCACTACCAGAAATGAGAAACACTTTTTGAACTACCTTGATACTAAGAACGGACTCTTTACATTTGATAAAACAATCAAGGTAAAAGGTCATGTGGGCTATACCCTTACCACGAAGCATGGAATACTATATGCTACCGAAGAAGAAATGAATATTGTGAATATAGAAACAGGCGATCTTTTATGGGAAAAAGATTTAAAAACCCACTATAAACTAGTCAATCAAAATGGGAACTATTTATACACCTATGACTACAAATCGGGAGCTGTGGCAAGTGTTAATCTTGATAGTGGAGCAATTGATATGGCAGCTACAGAGCCTGTTAGGTTTGATGAAAATGAATCGCCAAATACTTTAGAATTAAGGGAAAAAGGTATTCTGTTAAGTTCTGATCAGAATTTTGCAATGTATGATTATAATGGCACGCTTTTATTTCAAAAATATTATGCCTCACCCAGAGAAGAAGGGTGGAAAAGGGCTTTACTGTTTGCAGGAACCGTTTATGCGGGATATGTCTCGGCAGTAAGCACCATGACTTCGGGAGTATTGCAGCAAGCAGGTGCCCAATATGGTATGGATACTGCAGAAGGGCAGGCATTTGCAGAATTAGGAGCTGCTTATAATGAAATGGGCAGATCTGCCGGCAGTGCAGCACGATTGGCTTTCAACGCTGCCAATAAAAGGTTTAAGGCCACAAAAGAAGCCAGAAACTATTGCATGGTGCTTACCAAAAGTGAAAATGGTATTGAACTTTTAAAAATAAATAAAGATACCGGCGAGAGCGAGAGTAGTATTCCTCTTGGTAAAAACAGGAAGCCAAATTATGCCATTGATCTTGTTGAGGGAGAAGTGTTTTTAAAACATGATTCCAAAATGGTTAAACGCTTTATTTTATAGTGAAATGGTGAAAGCTGATTTCAGCGAAGTCATACTTTAAATACCGAATACTTAATCCTAAATAGGTTCATAATATAGTATGGACTTATTTAGGATTTAATCTTTTTGGACTATCTTTCCATGAGTCTTATACAATGCTGTTTCATTTTTAAATATTCCGACTTATGGACCTAATAACAACAATTAAAAGAAGGGAATTTCTAAAATCTATGGGGTTAATCTCTGCTGGTACTTATGCTACCGGCTTGGGTGTGTTCAGTCTTGGCTCATGTGATTCAACACCGGCTTTCAACAAGCGAGAAGCGGTTTTAAACCTATTGACTTCAACCGGGAAACAGGACTATATTCCCAGTGGGTTTTTTGTTCATTTTGGTGAAGGCTTTCAATGGGGTGATGCGGCAGTTGCAAGACATCTGGAATATTTTAAAGCAATTGACATGGATTTTATCAAAATCCAGTATGAAGCATTATTCCCGGCTATAGATATCATCCAAAAGCCGGAAGACTGGGCCAAAATGCCTTTTTACAAAAAAGATTTTTATGAAAAGCAACTCTATGTGGTTAAGGAATTAGTTAAACAAGGCAAAAAAATGGCTCCGGTCATCGCTACGTTTTATTCTCCGTTCATGTGTGCCGGTCATAGTGTTACCAGTCAATTGGTTACAGAGCATTTGAAACAAGATCCTGAAAGTGTTAAAAAAGGACTGGAAATTATTACAGACAGCGTTATGATCTTTTTAAAAGAATGTAAAAAACTAGGCGTCGATGGATTTTTAGCTCCAACTCAGGGAAATGAGGCATTCAGGTTTCAGGATCCGAATATCTTTCTGGATTATATAAAACCCACCGATATGGTTGTACAGAATGAAATAAATGATGGCTGTATCTGCAATGTTTTACACATTTGTGACTATGAAGGACCCTATGATGATGTGAGTCCATTTGTAGATTATCCGGGTCATATTGTAAATTTAAGCGATGTTATAGCAGGTGAAAGAGTCCCGCTAAAAGAATTGTATGCAATGTTTGGCGAAAGGCCAATAATGGGAGGCCTTGAAAAAAGAGGTCCAATTCTTACGGGTACAGATAAGGAAATACATACCCGGGTAAACGAAGTCCTGCGAGAAGCCCCGGATCGTTTTATCTTAGGTGCTGAATGTGCTTTATTGGGAGAGGTAGATTGGAAAAAAGTACGAACGGCAGTAGATACTGGCCATGCAGTTTCAAAATCCTAATTGCTTGGTCGAATGCTAAATGACCTGATAATCAAATACAAAATTGAACAACTACTAGCGTATCAGATATGAATTATACAGCAAATACTGAAAGGTATGGCCAAATGAAATACAATCGTTGTGGAAACAGCGGTTTACTTCTTCCGGCAATATCCCTTGGTCTATGGCATAACTTCGGCGGTATAGATGTTTATGAAAATGGAAGGAATATGGTTCTTAGGGCATTCGATCTTGGTATTACCCATTTTGACCTCGCCAACAATTACGGACCTCCCTATGGTTCGGCAGAAGAAACTTTTGGAAGAATTTTAAAGTCTGATTTAAAATCATACCGAGATGAATTGATCATTACTTCTAAAGCAGGTTATGATATGTGGCCCGGGCCATATGGTGAATGGGGATCCCGTAAATATCTGATTGCAAGTTGTGATCAAAGCCTTAAACGCATGGGTCTGGAATATGTAGATATATTTTACAGCCACAGACCCGACCCAAATACTCCGTTAGAAGAGACCATGATGGCGCTGGATCAGATTGTTCGATCGGGAAAAGCTTTGTATGCAGGTATCTCCTCTTACGACCCGGAACAATCGCAGAAAGCTATTGATATATTGAAAGAACTCGGCACACCTTGTCTGGTACATCAACCTTCTTATAGTATGTTCAATAGATGGGTAGAGGATGGTTTATTAGATGTGCTTGCGAAAAATGGTGTTGGATCTGTAGTATTCAGCCCGTTGTTTCAAGGATTGTTGACCAATAAGTATCTCAAAGGTATTCCTGAGGGGTCGCGAGCTTCCAAAGCAGACAGCTATTTGCAATCAACAGATATCACTCCCGAAAAGATTGATAAGGTAAAACGTCTTAATGAAATAGCTGAATCCAGGGGGCAAAAAATGGCACAAATGGCGCTTTCCTGGGTTTTAAGGGATGAAAGGGTAACCTCAGTAATTATTGGCGCCAGTAAAGTTTCACAAATAGAAGATGCTGTCGGGATTCTTGAGAAAATGTCATTTACCACGGAGGAATTACAAACAATAGAAGGAATATTAAAAGCCTAGATGCAATCTAGTAATCTTTAAACTGGAAAGTATGTAAGAACCCAAGGGTAACTGTGTTCCAGGTTCTGTTTTCTAGCTGTATTCCGGTATAGGATAGATTAATTTCAGTTAAAGGCCCCATCAGGTAGCCAATGATAGGTCTGTAATAAATTCCACCATCATTACCTTTATTTAATCCAAGACCATAACCACCGTCAACCCCGAAAGAAAAGGAGTTGGAGGGCCATATTCTTAATGAAGCTGCAAGGGGTACAAATTGTACGTCTGTTAGACTATCAGCAATTATATCTGACTGAAAAGATTCCTTAAATCCGTACACAAGTCCTGTACTTATACCAAGGTCAACTACTTCTCCAAGGGCCCACATATAGCCAAGGTCTAATCCGGCCACAAGGCTAATTTCATCATTAAAATCATCAATAGGTAAGCCAGCGTGAATCCCGAGCTTTAGACCCTCTTGTGCATGCAAGCCCATTCCCAGAAATGTGAAAGCTAGTGCTAAAATTGTATTTTTCATTTATATTGACTTTTCATTATAACGTCAAAACTAGTACCTTCTTAAAAGTAGCTGTCATATTTGTTGCCAAACGAACTTATATGGTTGTGAAAAGGCAATAATAAACCCTATGCGCCGGCTAATTTGTTCTAATTTTATTAATAACCGGCAAATTAACATTAACCCCAGTAGTTTATAGATAAGAAAAACTCATAACACTTTTCATTTGATTGTGTAGATTTAGAAAAAATAGTATAATTTCATGGACTCTAAATTTTAATTCAATTCCGGGAACAATATTTAGGCTGCTAAACAACAAACAACTATGATAATAGGTATATTGAAAGAAACTCAAAAAGGCGAAAAACGCGTTTCAATAGCTCCTCGTATAGCAAAACAACTAATTAATAAAGGGTTTGAATTAATCGTAGAAGACGATGCCGGGGAATATTCTTCTTTTAAAAATTCTGACTATAAAGAAGCAGGTGCGAGAATAGAAGAACGTGGAGTTGTTTTTAAAGAGGCCGATGTGCTTATTAAGATAAATCCTTTTAATGAAGATGATTTAAAATTGATTAATAAGGGCCAAATTTTGATTGGCCAATTGTATCATAAATCCTTCCCCAAATTGATTAAGAAAATTGCAGAGCAAGGCGCAACGGCATTTTCAATGGATGCCATGCCCCGTATTTCAAGAGCACAGGATATGGATGTACTTAGTTCACAAAGTAATTTGGCAGGTTACAAATCGGTTATTTTGGGGGCTTATGAAATGAAAAAAATATTTCCGTTAATGATGACTGCAGCCGGTACTATAAAGCCGGCCAGGGTTTTGATATATGGGGTAGGGGTTGCCGGCTTACAGGCAATAGCAACGGCGAAACGCCTCGGAGCTATAGTAAGAGCCACGGATATTAGATTAGAAACCAAGGAGCAGGCAGAGTCTTTAGGCGCAAAATTCATTTTAGTTGAAGGAACTGATGGTCAATCTGAAGATGGTTATGCAAAAGAAGCTACTGAAGATTATGCGCAAAGACAGAAAGAGGCAGTTAACAAATCTCTTTTTAAAGCAGATTTAGTAATTACAACAGCTGGTATACCCGGAAAAAAATCTCCTGTATTAATAACAGAAGAACAGGTTTTACAAATGAAAAACGGTGCGGTGATTATAGACCTCGCCGCAGCCCAGGGTGGTAATTGTGAAATAAGCAAACTAAATAAAACTGTTATAAGAAATGGAGTAAAAGTGATTGGGACCAGTATAGCGCCTGAAAGTGTATCTACCAATGCCAGCGATTTGTATGCCAAAAACATGTATAATTTTATCATGCATCTTACAGAGGATAACCAATTTAAATGGGACCTGGAAGAACAAATTACAGATGAGACTTTAATTGTTCATAATGGAATAATACGACAACCTAAAAGCAAATAAGATGAATGGACTGATACAATTTATTAGTGATAATCTCCAGATTATTTACATCCTTATCCTTGCAATATTTGTAGGAGTAGAGGTCATCAAAAATATTCCTGCCGTACTACATACACCCTTAATGTCTGGTGCAAATGCCCTAAGCGGAGTGGTAGTAATAGGGGCTATATTAGTAATGTTGCAATCCGACCCGGATGATTATTTTTCACTAGCCTTAGGTTTTATAGGGGTAGTGCTAGGGATTATAAATGTAGTTGGTGGGTTTGCCGTAACCGGAAGAATGCTTCAAATGTTTAAAAAGAAAAATTAATGAGCATATCATTAAGTATTATCTATCTGATAGCTACTATAGCTTTTATACTTGGATTAAAAAAGTTAGGGCACCCTGCCACAGCAAAAAATGGAAATTTAATTGCGGCTTCAGGAATGGCTCTTGCTATAGCAGCTACAATTTTTATCCATGATCTTCAAATCCCAACCTTTATTTATATCCTAATTGGTTCAGCCCTATTATTAGGTTCGGCGATTGGGGGTTGGATGGCCGTAAAAGTGAAAATGACGAAGATGCCGGAATTGGTTTCTTTATTCAACGGTTTTGGAGGAGCAAGTGCCGCGCTGATTGGTTTGGTAGAATTCAGTAAAAATGTTGATGATAAAATGCAGGCCACAACTATAGTTTCCGGCATAATAATAGGTGCGATCACATTTTCCGGAAGTATGATAGCCTGGGGAAAATTAAACGGCTCAATAAAAAGCGTTGTCTCTATCCCTAAGTACAATACCATTAATAATTTGTTTTTCCTTGCTATTATAGCATTCGCTGTATTTACTGTAAGTACTGGTGCAAGCGATCAGGCAATAATATTTGGCTTACTTGGGGCAGGTTTAGTTTACGGAATCTTATTTGTGCTCCCTATCGGAGGTGCAGATATGCCCGTAGTAATTTCATTGCTGAATTCATTAACAGGCATTGCAGCTGCTATCACAGGGATTTTATATTCCAATATGGTAATGTTAGTAGGGGGTATCCTTGTTGGTTCGGCCGGTATTATACTTACAATTGCCATGTGTAAGGGAATGAACAGAACCTTGGGAGCGGTGATATTTGGCACATTCGGAGGAACAGATTCAGTTGCAGGAGCTGATAAACGTCTTGGGTCTATTAAAAAAACGAACCCCAGTGATGCTGCAATAATGATGAACTATGCTAATAGTGTAATCATAGTTCCGGGTTACGGATTGGCTGTTGCCCAGGCACAACATGTAATACATGAATTGGAGGAATTGCTAACTGAGAAAGGTGTTGATGTTAAATATGCCATTCATCCTGTTGCTGGCCGTATGCCGGGGCATATGAATGTTTTGCTGGCAGAGAGCAATGTAGATTATTCCTTGTTGGTGGAAATGGAGGATATTAATTCTCACTTTAAAAATACCGATGTTGTATTGGTGGTAGGGGCCAATGATGTGGTAAATCCGGCCGCGCATAACGATCCCTCGAGCCCCATATATGGAATGCCAATACTGGATGCGGAAAATGCAAAACATATCATCGTTAATAAACGTACCATGAATGCCGGATATGCGGGAATAGAAAATGAATTATTCTATAATTCCAAAACGGTAATGCTTTTTGGAGATGCTAAAGATGCTCTTACAGATTTAGTAAGTGAATTAAAGAATATGTAAAGTAGCTTGTAAGTGCTTCCATATAGGAGGTTAAGCCCAATCTTTATTCGTGAAATTTCTTTTTAACTGGTTTTTTTATAACTCCAAACAGCCAGTCCGTTCATAATAAAAGCGTAGACCAGGGTCTTCGCAAATTGAGGCAGTATATCGGTAAAAGATGAACCTTTGAGCATTACCATGCGCATTACTTCAACAAAATATTTGATAGGGTTGAACTCTGTAATTGCCTGTGCCCATTCTGGCATACTCTCTATAGGGGTAAATAACCCACTCATTAAAATAAAAATAACCATAAAAAACCAGGCTATGAACATGGCCTGTTGTTGGGTATCCGTAAAATTAGAAATAAATAATCCTATCCCCAAAACAACAAAAATGTAAATGGATGTATATGCGTACATCAAGGCAAGGCTCCCTACAATTGGGATATCAAAAACTAATTTAGCAATAATAAGCCCTATAGTTAGCAATCCCATACCAATGATCCAGAAGGGAAACAATTTGCCTATAATGAACTGCTTTTTTAGTATTGGAGTAACATTAATTTGTTCTAGGGTACCAATTTCTTTTTCACGTACAATATTCATCCCAGATAAAAACAAGGTAATCATAGTAACCAGTAATACTAATATTCCCGGTACCATAAAGGTTTTATAATTCAAAGTTTCATTATACCAAAATGAAGGAATTGTTGTGATCTGAATTGGTCTAACTAAATTATCTGAAACCTGCATCAACTCAGTTCTTATATTCTTATTAAAACTTTGCACAATCTGACTTACATATACACTTTCCACACCAGCCGTTGCGCCGTCTATTGCATTTATAGTAAGCCCCAATTGGTTGTGTTTATCATTCATTAAATCCTTTTCAAAGTAGGGAGGTATTTCCAGAACTACATCTACATCACCTTTTAGCATCGCGGAATTTGCCTGTTTGCCGGATGCATAATCTGTGAGTACATTAAAATAAGTAGATGCAGTAAATTTCTCTAACAAGGCACGGGAAGTTGGTGTGCGATCATGATCCAGGTATGCAAATTTGATGTTCTTAATTTCAAAAGTTGCAGCATTAGCTAAAATCAGAAGCTGAACCATGGGCATAACAAAAATAATAGGCAACATCCCTTTATTTCTAAAGATCTGCTTAAACTCCTTTTGTATGATAAATCCAATAGTCTTCATTACTCTAAGCGGATTTTATACTTTTTAACACTCAACCCAATAAAAAATACCGTCATTCCCAATAATACCAGGGTTTCTTTCCATATGAACCAAAGCCCGACACCTTTAAGCATTATTCCTTTTATGATGATGATAAACCATTTGGCAGGTACAATGTTGCTGATTATTTGTAATATGAAGGGCATACTGGAAATAGGAAAAATAAATCCGGATAAGAGGATTACCGGAAGCATAAGCCCCATTAAACTAATCATCATGGCAGTTTGCTGTGTTTGCGCAATTGAAGAGATTAAAATTCCAAGAGCGAGAGCCGTGATGATAAACAATACACTCTCCAGACCCAATAAAAACAAACTTCCTTCGACAGGCATTTTAAAAATAAAAATGCTCAGAACAACAATCACAATAGCATTGATCACTGAAAGAAATATATAGGGTACCACTTTGCCAACAATAACCTGGAACGGCTTTAAAGGTGAAACCAGTAATATTTCCATGGTGCCTAATTCCTTTTCCCTAGTGATAGAAATTGAGGTCATCATTGCCGAAACCAACATTAAAATAATAGTCATAACACCGGGCACAAACATAAAAACGCTTTTTAATTCCGGGTTATAAACCATACGCGTTTGTGGGACTATTTGATAAGGAAATTCAGCTGATTTGTTCTTGCTGCTCTGGAATTTTTGAAGAATTGAAGTCACATAATTAAAAATTGTATTAGCAGTATTAGGATCTGTGGCATCCGTGATTATCTGTACATATGCCTTACCGTCTTTGATTAACTTCTGACTAAAATCTTTTTCGATATTTAGGACTGCCTTAACCTTTCCCTGTTTAAAAACGGTTTCTATATCGGCTTCCCGCTCAATGAACTGATCAATACTGAAGTATTCTGACGCCGCAATGCTGTTAATCATTTCCTCAGTTGTCGCATCTTTGGAATGGTCCAGGACAGCAATGTCTACATTGTTTATTTCATTGGTAATAGCGAAACCAAATAGTAAGATTTGGGCAATTGGCATTCCAAATAAGATAAACAGCGATCGTTTATCCCTGAAAATGTGATAAAACTCCTTAATGACGAATCCTCTGAACTGTTTCATATCACACCTGTCTTATCCTCTTGCTAGTTTTAAAAACACATCATTCATTGTTTCGGCTCCATATTGCTCTTTTAGTTTCTTAGGAGAGTCCAGTGCTTCTATTTTACCGTTAACCATAATTGAAACCCTATCGCAATATTCAGCTTCATCCATATAGTGTGTCGTCACAAAAATGGTAGTGCCTTTATTTGCTGATTTGTAGATCATTTCCCAAAATTGTCTCCTGGTTATAGGATCTACACCCCCAGTTGGTTCATCTAAAAAAACAATCTTTGGTTCGTGTAAGAGCGATACCGAAAAGGCTATTTTTTGCTTCCAACCAAGGGGTAAAGAACCCACCATTTGATCAGTAAGGTCTTTCAACCCCAATTCTTCGGTTAATTCTCTTGTCTTTTCCTTAATTTTTGCTCTGGTAAGACCATATATACCGCCAAAAAAAGTTATATTTTCTTTTACCGTCAAATCATCATACAGGGCAAACTTCTGGCTCATATAACCAATATTTTTCTTGATGTTTTCTGCTTCGGATGCCACATCAAAACCAGCTACCCTGGCATCTCCGGCAGTAGGCTTGGAAATACCTATCAGCATTTTCATAGCTGTGGTTTTACCCGCACCATTGGCTCCCAGAAAACCAAATATCTCACCTTGTTTAACCTCAAAAGTAATAGCGCTCACTGCGGTGAAATCGCCAAACATCTTGGTTAATTCTTTAACTTCTATGACATTGTTATTTTCCATCATATGGCTAGTTCCATAAAAGCATCCTCTATGGTTGGTTGTGTAATTTCTATGCTTATACCGGCCAGTTTTTTTTCTTCTAAATATTTCTTCAGCTGTTTTGGATCGAACCCTGTTCTTTTATCTGTATAATGTACAAATTCACCAAAAGGATAAACGCTATGACTATGTTCGTAGGCCTTTAAACTTTCAATCAATTGATACATATTATCCGCGCTCACATTATAAATAGCTTTAGGATAATGCTTTATTATAGCTTCAGGAGTATCTATTTGTAGTATGGTTCCATCTTGTATTAAAGCTATTCTATCACATAGGGCCGCCTCATCCATATATGGCGTAGATACTAAAATTGTAATCCCTTTTTGTTGCAAGCGTTTTATCATTTCCCAGAATTCCTTTCTGGAAACAGGATCAACTCCGGTAGTCGGTTCATCTAAAAACAGCACTTTTGGTTTATGTATAAGGGCACAACTCAATGCCAGCTTCTGCTTCATCCCTCCGGATAATTTGCCCGCTCTTCGGGTCTTAAACGGTTCTATCTGCACATATATGTCTTTAATTAAATCGTAGTTCTCAGCTATGGTTGTCCCAAAAATTGTAGCAAAGAATTTCAGGTTTTCCTCCACCGTTAAATCCTGATATAATGAGAATCTTCCGGGCATATATCCAACACTTTCACGAATGGTTTTGTAATCCTTTAAAAGGTCATAACCTGCTACAGTGGCTTTCCCTTCGTCTGCAATCAAAAGCGTGGTCAGCACCCTGAACAAAGTGGTTTTACCGGCTCCATCCGGACCAATTAAGCCAAAGAGTTCACCTTCATTAACTTCAAAGGAGATGTTCTTTAAAGCTTTTACAGTTTTATAGGATTTTGATATGTTAGAAACAACTATACTCATCAGTTGTTATCAGTAGTCATCCATACTTCTGCCGGCATTCCAATTTTAAGACTGCCATCATTTGCTACATCAACCTTTATGGCATATACAAGGGCAACGCGTTCCTCCTTGGTCTGAATGATTTTTGGGGTAAATTCTGCTTCTGATGCTATCCAGCTAATGTTTCCCTTAAGAGATTGCATGGTGTCTGCATCATCAATCTTAACAATAACTTCCTGTCCAATTTTTAATCCGGCCAATTGTGTTTCACTAAAATAAGCCCTTAATTTCATCGTACTCAGATCTGCTATTTTATATAGGGGTCTGCCAAAAGAAGTGATCTCGTTGGGCTCAGCATACTTAGTTAGAACCGTGCCATTAACCGGATTTATTATTTTGCTTTTTAGTATTTGATCATCTATTTGCCTTAATTGAACATCAATGCTTTTCAGTTCATTGATCACCGGTGCGTTCTGTATTTCAACACTTAGTATTTGTTGTTTAATCACATCTATTTCACCATTGATATCATCCAATTGCTTTTGTGTTCCAGCATTGTCTGCAATGAGGTTTTCTGCGCGTACTTTGTTTGTATTTGCAGTTTTTAGTTTTGCATTTAAAACTGAAATTTGAGATAATACACTTTTCGATTGTGAGGATACCACGGCTCTGGATGACAACAACTGTTCTCGTTTAAGAGCTAAGGGAATAGTATCGATATACCCTATGAATGTACCTTTTTCAAGAAGGTCTCCTTCTTTTACATTGAACTGCATCAGTTTGCCGCTATTTTCTGCAGAAATAGTGATTTCAGTGGCTTCAAAATTGCCATACCCATCCGCTTTTCCGTTGTCACCGCTGCACGACGAAAGACTTAGTAACAGTGCGACTATTCCTGTTATATACGCTGCTTTATTCTTCATTTTTGTCCTTGAATTATATTATAGTTTGCCTTGGCAAGTTCCAGTTGAATTCTATGTGTGATCAATGTATTCTCGTCTGTATATAGATTCGTTAGTTCCGTGATATAGGCCGATGAAGTAATCACGCCGTTCCTCAGCTGTGAATCTGCTGCATTGAGCACTTCTTTTCGCAACTTAATAATCTCTATATCTGAAGCAATAAATCCTGAAATTTTTTCAATTTCAGATTGTTGTTGCTGGAGCTCAATATTGGTGTTCAGGTTAAAAGTATTGGTTTCGGTATCAATGATGTCTTTGTTAATGGACAATGATTCACGTTGCTTTTTAGTTGCATTCCAGTCGAATACATTCCAATTCAACTTCAGGCCTACAACATAAAAAGTCTGAAAAGCATTCTCCAAAGGGTTTAATCCGGGGTTCCCGTAACCTCCATCTGCAAAGCCATAAATTTTAGGTAAATTTTGCCTGGAAAGTAATTGATCTGAAGTCTCTAATTGTGCTTTCTTAAGTTGAAACAACTCGAGCTCAGGGCGATAAAGTTCAGTATTCAAATCGGTAGTAATCTCAGGGTTCTGCAATAGGGTAGTGGAGGTGATCTCCTTGCCTATAAGTGAAGCCAGGGTTTGCAGCAAACTAGCCCTGTTTAAATCCAATTCTATAAAACCCTGGTTAATTTTTAGGAGTTCCACTTCCAGTACTTTATCTGAGGCTGGCAATATCGTGCCGTTTTTAATACCAGACTGCACTTCTTTAAGTTTTGCGTTAAGTTGTTCCCTTTTTGCCTCTAAAAGAGCTCTGTTTTCCTGCGACAACAAAATGGAAAAATAAAGCTGATTAACCTGCTTTTTTAATTGGTACAAATTAACCTCCAACTGTTTTTGTTTTGTTTTTAAACTGGCTGTTTCTGCCTCAATAGATGTATTGATCAATCCACCTCCATAGATTAACTGATTAACAGTTAGAGTGGCCCGGTATTGATCTTTATTAGGCGGTACAATCCCCGTATCCGGAAGTGGAATTTCTATCACTTCAGACTGGTAGGTTGCCTGGGCGTTCAAATTCAATTCAGGCAGTCTATCGGTCTCAATAGCTTCTATATCTATTGCATTTTGTTTTTCATAAAGTTCAGACTGCCTTGCTAAAGGATAATTAGTGTCTACCAAATTATAACAATCATTTAGTGTGAGGGGTTCCTGTGCAAAAGCACCCAGAGAAACCAGTACTATCAGATAGCTACTTAAATGTTTCATTTGCTATGCTTTTATAGAGTTTATAATAAAATCCGCGACTTCTGTTTTTCTGTCTTCTACAAGTTGCTTAAAGGCCTTGTCATCTATATTTACAAAAGCCTTGATTAAAGGGGAAGCTACAAATGGAAAAATATTCAGAGCCATAATATTTATGAATAACTGTTCTGCTTTTATGGGCTTAAGTATTCCTTCCCGGATCTCAACATCAATTTGTTTTTTAAATTTTTCAATATTGGGAAATCCTTTCTTCTCCTTCATTTGTAAAACAAAATCAGGATTCCTGTTAAGTTCCTGAATAATAAAAGTTGGCAGATAGGGGTGTTTGCTAATAAATGAAATATAATTTGATGTAAAGTTCCTGATCTTTTCCTCCACAGAGGATTCGTCATTTAGAATGGAGTTAAGCTGAGGCGCCAGGAGCGCGAAAGCATTTTTAAAAACCGCTTCAAACAGAAGTTGCTTACTCCTGTAATAATAGTGTAGCATAGCTTTATTGATCTGTGCTTCATCTGCTATTTCCTGCATTCTTGCACCATCCATGCCTTTATTTTGAAACACTCTTTTGGCTGCATCCAATATGATATGTTCTGTTTTGGAGTCTTTTGTTTTAGTCATATTCAACTATTCAGTTTAACCATATGGTTGACAAATATATTAAAAAGAATCCTATTATAAGCTACCTTCTTTAAACTATGTTTTTATAATTTCACCACCGTTAGGGCCTTTTACGACTTTATGATTTTATAAAATTAATTTAGCATGAGAAAACAATTTGGTGCACGCGCCTCAAAAACTGATATTCAAAACTATGCAACTTCAAAGCATTGGGACGGGACCAAATTTGAAAACCTGGAAGTCACTAAAATGGATATCAATTTTCAAACCTTGCCAAGGTTACTCTATAAACAGTTTTGTGAAAAGGAGGGGAGGGAGCCACTACGCAAATTACCTATAGCTCTTTTTGATAAGCCTGCTTTCTTAAGTGCTTCGGAGAAAACAAAGTTTATATGGTATGGACATTCGGCCATACTATTGAGAATGAATGGACTTACATTATTTATTGATCCAATGTTGGGTCCAAATGCAGCGCCAATTGCGCCTTTTCCCGTAAAACGATTTAGTTCTAACACCCTTGAACTCATAGATGACTTCCCTGAAATTGATCTGCTCCTAATGTCCCATGATCATTACGATCATTTGGATTTGGCAAGTATACAAAGACTTAAACCGAAGGTTAAACACTATTTTGTGGCTTTAGGTGTTGCCCGTCATTTAATAAAATGGGGGGTTCCCCAAAAAGATATCACAGAATTTGACTGGTGGTCCAACCAGAGTTTTAAGGATATAGAAATTACCTTTACCCCAACCAGGCATTTTTCCGGACGTGGCCTAACAGATAGGGCCAAATCACTTTGGGGTGGCTGGGCCTTTAAAACGGCCAAAGAGAACATCTGGTTTAGCGGAGATAGCGGTTATGGCACTCATTTTAAAACTATTGGAGAACAATTAGGTCCGTTTGACTTTGCATTTATGGAATGCGGGCAATACAATGAAAACTGGCATCAGATTCATATGTATCCGGAGGAGAGTGTAAGGGCTGCTCTGGAAAGCAGGGTTGCCAAATCTATGCCGGTGCATTGGGCAGGATTTCCTTTGGCTCAACACTCCTGGAAAGATCCAATTGAAAGGTTTGTAGAGGAAGCCATGAAACAGCAAATTTCATATGGCCACCCTGTCATGGGAAGTTTGCATACATTTAATGAAAACCTTACACATAAATGGTGGGATGACATACACTAAACTTTTGCCTTTTGTTTGGCAATTTGGTGGTATATAGAATATAACCCGTATGGCTTACGATGAATATTTAACAGATATCATAGAACAAATACTCAAAATTCTAAGTGTGCACTATACATCAAAAAAATGATGGGAGGTCATTTATTCTAAGTTGATAACAATATATATTGTAGGATAGCTTGCCGTTAGTCAGAATTGACGAGGAGGCCTTTAATTAAGAGATAAGAAAAAGTTTACTTACTAAACCTCTGAAAAGGCAAGCAGAAAGCGAATAAAGAAATAGCACAAATAGCACAGGCCTTCACTTTTTTTTATCCGAGAAGTTAACTATTTGAAAAAAATCCTTCCCGGTCTACTTTCAAAAAGCTAATATTGCTCTCTATTCTATCGTATGGAGTCTAAACGAAATGTTCCATTAATAATCGGTGCTTTCTTCGCTATTTATGTAATCTGGGGGTCTACCTATTTACTCAACAAGATTGCCGTAGCAGAATTACCACCTTTTATGCTGGCAGGAGTTCGTTTTACAGTGGCCGGACTTCTCATTTTTGGAATTGCTGCAATTTTGGGTAAAAGCCTTCGTATTACCAAAAAGCAGCTGGGCAATACCATCCTGGTGGGCTTCCTTTTCCTGAGTTTTGGGAATGGGGTAGTGGTGTGGGCCCTGAAATATGTGGATAGTAACTTTGCGGCTTTAGAAATCTCTGCTCAACCCCTTATCGTCCTTTTAATGATGTGGATCCTGCAGGGAAAGAAAATTCAATCCAGTTCTATAGTAGGCATTTTTTTGGGGATTATAGGGATGTACCTGCTTATAAACCAAAAAGCGGTACTGGAGCAGGAAAACGCCTTTTTGGGTATTGGTATGATCTTTTCCGCCATGCTTGCCTGGGCCTATGGCAGCCTCTTTGTGGTCCGTGCAGATTTTCCGAAAAACTTTTTTGTAAACACCGGCTACCAGATGTTTATGGGTGGACTTATGCTGGGTCTTATGAGCCTGGTTTTTGGTGAATCCTGGAGCCTGCCCACTTCCTGGAGTGCAGAAACCAACTGGTCCATGCTACTACTTATTATTTTTGGCAGTATAGTGGCCTTTACTTCCTTTAATTACCTTTTAAAAAATGTTTCCCCGGAAAAGGTGGC
>NZ_CAMYIP010000227.1 GCF_947258525.1 uncultured Eudoraea sp. | reverse complement strand
GGATTTAATTTAAATGTCCCCGAAGGTGCTTTTTATTTTTTTTTTGATATTTCAAGTTTCTTTGGTAAGACCCTGAAAGGCACTACCATAAAAAATGCTTCTGATTTTGCTTTATATCTTTTGGAAAACGCTAATGTAGCTACTGTTACAGGTGAAGCATTTGGTAATCCAAACTGTATAAGGATATCCTATGCTGCTTCAGAAGATGAATTAAGGGAAGCCGTGAAAAGAATAAAAGCTGTGGTCTCAGTCTAGATTAGTCTTTATCTACATTTCTTAAAGATCATATCTTTTTCCAGAAATAAGGATTAAAAAGTATCAATACAGTAAATAATTCCAATCTGCCTGCAAGCATAAGAAAGCCACACCACCATTTTCCCAGCCACGGCAAGCTATTAAAGTTACTTACGGGGTTAAGGTCTCCAAAAGCGGGTCCAACATTTCCAAGAGACGATGCAGCGCCACCGATTGCGGAAATAAAATCCAGACCTAAAAAACTCAGTACAAGGGCACCTACTATGAAAAGCAACATATAAAGCACAAAGAATGCGATTATGTTATATACAATATGCTCGCTCACCGTTTTTTTATTAAATCTAACAGGAATAATGGCACTTGGATGTAGGGTTCTTTTAAATTCCAGCAACCCGTTTTTGATAATTAGGATATGCCTCATTACTTTAATACCTCCAGCGGTAGAACCTGCAGAACCACCCATAAACATAAGCCCGAAAAAGAAAACGGTTAAAAAGGGAGTCCATGCTGTAAAATCAGCGGTGACGAATCCGGTAGTTGTAATAACAGCGGTAATCTGAAACAATGCATGTCTGAAAGAGCTTTCAACTTCTCCAAATGGCATGGGGTGAAAGCTTGAAACTTCAACATTGGCCAGAAAATAAATAGCTCAATACAAAATTGCTTCCTGCAAGAAACATAAAAAATATAACTATATATTGTATTAGGGGACGGTTGTTCCAATAAGCTAGGCTGGCATTTTTGGTTGAAAATCCGCCTGTAGATAATGTAGCCATAGAATGGTTTAAGGCATCAAAAAAAGACATTCCGGCTACACTTAATAAAAGGGTTTCAGCTGCTGTATATCCAAAATAAATTAGCCAAAGTCTTTTCGCGGTGTCCGTAATTCTGGGATGGAGCTTATCTGCGTTTGGTCCGGGAGCTTCAGCAGAGAATAGTTGCATTCCTCCAATTCCAAGCAGAGGAAGTATGGCGATTGCCAGGACAATAATACCCATACCCCCAATCCAGTGGGTAAGACTCCGCCAAAAGAGGATACCTCTTGGAAGAGATTCAATATCGTTCAGAATTGAAGCACCCGTAGTGGTATATCCGGATATAGTCTCAAAAAAAGCATTCGTAATACTTGGGATAGCTCCGGAAAAAATATAAGGTAATATCCCGGAGGCAGACATTACAATCCAACCAAGTGTAACAATAATATACCCTTCTTTTCTTTTAACTTCTTTATCATGGCCTCTGGTGTAAAACATGGCCAGAACACCTAATAATAAAGTTATTATGGCCGCCAGGGTAATGTCAAGCGTAACTCCATCATCATAAATCCCACTAACCAAAGCTGCAATAAGCATGAAACCACCATTAAATGATAACAGTAATCCCATTAAGTGGATAATTATTCTATAATTAAGACCTGTCATTATATAAAAAGCCTTTCAATTTTTGAAATGGAATCTGGCAGACAGCAAACCACTACCCTATCACCTTCCCGAATCCTGAAATCGCCCAGAGCAATATTTCCAACTCCACCTCTTACAATCCCGCCAATTATTGCAGACCTGGGAAATTCAATTTCGCGTATGGCTTTTCCATTTACCCGTGAGGTAGCCTTTACTTCAAATTCCAGGATTTCCGCATTTAGGTTATTTAATCTAGTCAGAGCAACAACTGCCCCCCTTCTGATATACCTAAATATATTATTAGCTGCAAGCAATTTCTTATTAATTAAAGTATCAATACCAATGGAATGGGAAAGTTGGAAGTAATCCATATTTTCCACGAGAGCGATAGTTTTTTTGATATTCTTGGATCTTGCCATCAGACAAGACATAATATTAGTTTCTGAATTTCCGGTAACCGCAATAAATGCATCCATAGAATCCAGACTTTCTTCTTCCAATAATTCCACATTTCTGCCATCTCCGTTTATTACCAGAGCATTAGGCAGACTATCTGATATTTCAAAAGCCTTCTCCTTGTTTTTCTCTATCAGCTTTACATTAAATTTTTTAGAACAGAGATCACGGGCAGCGTTAAACCCAACTTTACTACCTCCTAAAATCATTACATTTTTTATCTCTTCTTTCTTTTTACCCGTAAGCTTGTAAAGTTCATCTACTCCTTTTTTATCAGTTACAAAATATACCTGATCATTGTCCTTAAAAACTGTATCGCCTCTCGGCATTAATGTATACTGGGTTCCAAGTCTTTGCATAGCAATAGGCATAAAGTGCAATTCGGGAAATATATGTGCTGCCTCTTTTACCGTTTTGCCAATAAAAGGTGCTCCCTTTGGTAAGACAACGCCAACCATTATCAGAGCCCCTTCCTCAAATTCGTAAGTGTCAAAAAAAGCAGACTTATTTAGTAAAAGCTGTATTTCAGTGGCGGCCAACTCTTCGGGTGAGATCAATTCATCAATTCCCATTTCTGAAAACTTAATCAGTTCCTTGTTATCTATGAATTCAATATTTGAAATTCTCGCAATTGTTTTTTTGCACCCCATTTGCTTAGCCAACAAGCAAAGGGTAATATTTGTGGTTTCCGAAGAAGTTACTCCAATTACAAGATCTGAACTTTCAACTTTCGCATCGCTTAAAACAGAAATGGAAGTAGCATCGCCTTTAAGTACTTTTATGTCTAAATGACTGTCTGCGTAGGTTAAACTTTCCTTGTTAGAATCAATCAAAGTAATATTCTGGGATTCATATGATAAAAGTTTTGCCAAATGAAAACCTACTTCACCTGCCCCCGCAATAATAATCCTCATCTTTAGTATTTATTAATTTTCAAGAGTCTGAATGTGGCGTAAAGGAGCTATTTTGATATAATATAAGCCAATGAAGCTCATGTACGTTGTTTTTGCAAAGTTTGCAATGGCAAAATTACGTAAATTTATTTTTATGAATGTCTAACTCGGTCAGCAAAAAAGGACATTGAATCTATTTGGAGTATCCTTGTAAATACCCATTTTTGAAGCGGGCTTTGTATTATCTTTGCCCGAAAATTTAGTTCATGTCAAAAAAAGTAAAGCCTTATAAAAAATCGACACTTGGAAAAAAGCAGCAGGTCACACAAATGTTTGACGCAATTTCCGGAAACTATGATGGTCTAAACAGGGTAATTTCTTTTGGTATTGATATAAAATGGAGAAACAGAGTAGTAGCTATTTTAAAGAAAAGAAATCCAACAAAAATACTGGACATCGCAACCGGAACCGGAGATTTAGCTATTAACCTTGTAAAAACAGGGGCAGAACAAATAGTAGGCCTGGATATTTCTAAAGGCATGCTCGAAGTTGGGAAAAAAAAAGTGACAAAAAAAGGTTTGGATACAACTATTGAAATGGTTGTTGGCGATAGTGAAAATCTGCCATTCGAAGATCATACCTTTGATGCTATTACTGTTGCTTTTGGAGTTCGGAATTTTGAAAATCTCGAAAAAGGTTTGGCAGAAATTTACCGTGTTTTAAAACCTTCCGGCACTTTTGTGGTATTAGAAACTTCTGTACCAACAAAATCACCCTTTAAACAAGGGTATTGGTTTTATACTAAAAGTATCCTTCCTTTAATAGGTAAAATGTTCTCCAAAGACCGTTCTGCTTATACCTATCTTTCAGAATCTGCTGCGGTTTTTCCGCACGGTCCGGCCTTCAACAATATTTTAGGGAAAATTGGGTTTATAGCTATGGAGAACAAGCCACAAACATTTGGTGTGGCTTCTATATACGTAGCTTCAAAATAGATAAATGAAATATATCTTAGTTTTTTTGATAGGTTTCTTAATACTGGTCGCAAGTCCATTGCATGCTCAATTCAAAGAAAAACCCATCATAAATCTTGAAAATGAAGATAAGGCCTTATTAAATTGGGGATATTACCTGGGGTTCAATCAATATGGCTTTAAATTTGAATATAAGAACGACCTGGATGATATCCTTGTAGATAAGTCTATTGGTTTCAATGTTGGCCTGATAGGGGAATTGAGGCTTAACGAATTTTTGGACCTACGATTTGAACCCGGATTGTTCTATGCAAGCAGAACCCTAGGTTTTAAAGGGTTTACCAATGCAAATGACGCTTTAAGAGAAGTAAAATCTACTTATATTAATTTTCCATTACTCCTTAAAGTAAGTGCTAGAAGATTTGGCAACTGGAAACCATATGTAATTGGCGGAGTATCTGCTTCTTTAAATTTGGGCAGTAACGAAAATAGCCTGGACGATAATAGCAGTGGCACTTTTCGAATGACAAAAACAGTCTATAACTGGGAAGTTGGCTTTGGTATTGATTTCTACACGGAATATTTTAAATTTTCACCTTCTATACGGGGAGTTTTTGCACTCAGCAATGAATTGGTCCCGGACAACGATCCGAACAGTCCCTGGACCGGAAATATAGATGCTATGAAAACCAGAGGGTTTTTCGTGAATTTTACTTTTGAATAAGCCTAAGCCTCTTATAAGTATTTGAATTTTTCTGCCACCAGGACTAAGCATTTAATTCGTTACACTTTTGCCTCTTCTAATTTCACTTAGAAAAATGGCCGTGGCGGTTGCAACATTTAAGCTTTCAGTCGTTTTTTTTCCATATTGAGGAATACTAAGTCGGTTTTTAGCCTTTATCCCAAGACCAACTTTCTCAGATATGCCTTTACCCTCGTTCCCCAATATTAATATCCCTTTTTCAGGCAGATTTACAGCAAACACAGAATTCCCATTCATATATGTGCCGAAAGCAACATTTTCGTTTTCTTCAAGTAAATCAGTAATATCAGTATAAACAATATTTACCCTGGCAATAGAACCCATGGTGGCTTGCAGGACCTTGGGGTTATAACAATCTACCGTATCAGGAGAACATATCAAATGTGCTATTCCAAACCAGTCGCACAACCTTATTATGGTTCCTAAATTTCCCGGATCCTGAATAGCATCTAAAACAACCACCCAATCAGAAAAATCAACATCTGCGACCTCGGGAATCTCAAATATTCCCAATAATTTATTCGGACTTTTTTGAGAACTTATTCTTGTAAGATCCTTTTCTGAAATATAATGGACTTCTACTTTATTTTTTGCTTTAAATTTGGGATCAGTGCTGTAGATACTATGTGTCTTAAATTTAGAATTCATAAGCTCCGAAACTACCTTCCTACCCTCAGCTATAAAAAGTCCGTTTTGAATTCGGTACTTTTTTTGATATAAGCTTTTTATAAATTTTAATTGACTTTTTACAACCATTCAAATAATGTATTTTTGGCTTCTATGAAGACCCTTCAGAGTTATGAAAAGAATATTGCAAAAATAGGTTTATTCTTGCTTATTGTTGCATTCACTTCCTGTAATACGCTAAGAAGGGTTGAGGATGACCAACTTTTGCTGACAAAAAATAACATTTACGTTAATAGCGAAAAAATTAAGAGTGAAGATATTCGGAGTCTTGTATTGCAAGAACCTAACAGCACCTTATTAGGCTATCCTTTGAGACTAAACCTTTATAATTTAGCAAAAAAAGATCCGGATTCTTCTTTCCAAGCCTGGCTTTACAGAAAAGAAAACAGGGAAAAAAGACTTGTAAATTCATTATCTCGAAAACAGGTTAATAGATTGGGTGAATCTTTTTTGGTAAAAGGTTATAGTGATTGGCTTAAAAAGATTGGTGAACCCCCTTCCATTATAGATACTTCACAAACTAAGAAATCGTTGGAACGTTTGAGCGTCTATTACGGTAGCAAGGGATATTTTAATAATACCACATCCTATGAATTAGATAGTACCAAAAAAAAGAAACGGGCTGAAATAAATTATAAGATTGCACTGGGAAAACCATTTATTGTTGATTCAATTTCCAGAAATATCAGCTCCAAAGCCATAGATTCTATTTACTCACTGAATGAGGCTGAATCCTTTATTGATAATAGCAAACAGTTTGATCTTGTTGATTTTAATAATGAAAGGGAAAGACTTTCAGAGCTTTTTAGAAATAACGGAGTATATAATTTTCAGGAAAGTTCTATAGCCTATGATATTGTAAGAGATACGGTAAGGCTTAACGATGATCAGAAAATGAATGTAAAACTTAATATTGGTAACCTTAGAAAGCGTGGCGATACTAGCATTACTACTGCGGAATATAAAGTCTTTCGTTTCGGAAAGATCAATATTTATCCGGATTATAGTTTCAGTGAAGATATTTCTACTTTAAAATCTGTAGAATACGATAATTATACGATTTATTATAAAGACAAACTCCGTTATAAACCCAAGGCATTAGCCGATGCCATTTTCCTGGAAAAAGACAGTCTATACAGAGACATTGATAAAATTCGTACTTACAGGCGAATTACTAATTTAAATACCTTTAAATATCCCAATATACTTTTTACAGAGGACAGTACCCAAACAAAACTAACAACAGACATTTTTTTAGCGACCAGGCCCAAATTTTCATGGGCTTTTGATTTTGATATTACTCACTCTAATATTAGATCATTGGGTATTGGTTTTAGTACAGCCCTTATCTCACGTAATATTTTCCGTGGTGCCGAAACCCTTAGCTTGTCTGTGGGAGGCACATTTGGGTTATTAAGTGATGAAACTTCTACGGAGAATTTCTTTTCTGAAGTAGGTGCAGATGTTGCAATAACATTCCCCAGAATCTGGTTTCCGTTTTTTAACTGGAAAAAAATAATTCCATACTATAAACTTCCGCAATCCAGGATTTCGGTGGGTACCAGTTTTCAAAAAAATATTGGTTTAGATAAACAAACATTTAATACCATATTAGGATATAACTGGGCTACCAACAATTTTAATAAAAACAATGTAGAATTATTAAACATTCAATTTGTAAATAATCTTAATCCCAATCGTTTTTATAATGTTTATCAAAGCACCTTTAATAGGTTAAATGATATTGCCGTGGATTATTCAGATGACCCTGCTTTAGAGGACTTTTATGTGATGCCAGAACCATCAGATGGTCCTACATTAATTATTCCTGAAGGTACAACAGGTTTTACTAATGCTATTTTGAATGGCGACGTAACTTCAAGTCCGGAAGATTTTGATGATGTGGCCAGCATTGAAGAGCGAAGAATTAGGTTAACCGAAAACAACCTCATTTTTGCAAGTAACTACACATTTAATAAAAACAATAGATCTAGTATTAATGATGAAAGTTTTTATTCTTTCAGATTTAAAATAGAAAGTGCAGGAGTTTTGTTATCTGCTATTGCTAACGTTATAGAATTTGACAAAAATGATAATGGAGATCGCACTGTCTTTGGTGTACCTTATTCCCAGTATATAAAAACAGAATTTGATTACATTAAACATTGGGATTTATCAAGATCCAATGTGCTTGCCTTTAGAAGCTTTTTTGGTATAGCCATCCCATATGGGAACTCTAATAGTGTGCCCTTTGTTCGCAGTTATTTTGCTGGTGGTTCAAATGATAACCGTGCCTGGTTTCCTTATTCCCTTGGACCAGGATCAACGGATAACATTAATGATTTTAATGAAGCGAACATGAAAATAGCTCTTAATCTGGAGTATCGGTTTCCTATTTTTGGGAATTTTAAGGGTGCAATTTTTGCAGATGCAGGTAATATTTGGAATGTTTGGGATAATGTAGAGGACCCTGCCGCTGTGTTTGAAGGTTTTGAATCACTCTCTGAAATAGCTCTTGGCACAGGTATGGGGGTTAGATATGACTTTACTTATTTCGTATTCCGACTAGATATGGGCTTTAAAACCTATAACCCCGCACTGTTGGGCAGTGAAAGATGGTTTAGCCAATATAATTTTGCAAACGCAGTATTCCAGATTGGTATAAACTATCCTTTTTAGACCTTTAATTATTTTACTACATTTGCCACAACTCATAAAAAACTAACAGACCATAAAATTATGTCGCATTCAATAAAACCAGGTGTTGCTACAGGTGACCAAGTTCAACATATTTTTAATTACGCCAAGGAAAAGGGATTTGCCCTACCCGCAGTTAATGTTATAGGTTCAGATACTATTAATGGAGTCTTGGAAACCGCTGCAGCTTTGAATTCTCCGGTTATTATTCAATTTTCTAATGGTGGAGCACAGTTCAATGCAGGAAAAGGCTTGTCTAATGAAGGTCAGCAAGCCGCAATACAGGGAGCCGTTGCAGGGGCAAAACATATACATCAGTTAGCTGAGGCTTATGGGGCTACAGTAATTTTACATACAGATCATTGTGCTAAAAAGTTATTGCCATGGATTGATGGTCTTCTGGATGCAAGTGAAAAGCATTTTGCTGAAACTGGAAAATCACTATACAGTTCCCATATGATTGATCTTTCGGAAGAGCCTATAGAGGAAAACATTGCCATCTGCAAAGATTATCTTGAAAGGATGAGCAAAATGGATATGACTCTGGAAATTGAATTAGGAATTACCGGTGGCGAGGAAGATGGCGTAGATAATACAGATGTTGATGACTCAAAATTATACACTCAGCCTGAAGAAGTGGCTTATGCATATGAAGAATTATCCAAAATAAGTCCAAGATTCACTATAGCTGCTGCATTTGGAAATGTTCATGGTGTGTACAAACCCGGAAATGTAAAGTTAACTCCTAAAATTCTAAAGAATTCTCAGGAATACATAACAAAAAAATACGGGGTTGAGCATAATCATATAGATTTTGTATTCCATGGCGGCTCTGGTTCTACTCTCGAAGAAATACGTGAAGCCATTGGATATGGAGTTATAAAAATGAATATTGATACAGATTTGCAATATGCTTTTATGGAAGGTGTCCGGAATTACGTACAGGATAAATCTGCATATTTGGAATCACAGATCGGAAACCCGGATGGTGCCGACCAACCTAATAAAAAATATTACGACCCAAGAGTTTGGCTGCGTGAAGGAGAAAAGACTTTTATTGAGAGATTAAAAAAAGCTTTTGAAGATCTAAACAATATTAATACCTTGTAGGTAACTTTTAGAATTAAACACTATTCCAATGACGGCTTGGTTCAAAAGAACAGAAAAAGGTATACAGACTGCAACTGAGCAGAAAAAAGATACGCCAAAAGGCTTATGGTATAAATCTCCCACTGGGAAAATTGTTGAGTCTGAAGAATTAGCGAAAAATTTTTATGTCAGTCCTGAAGATGATTATCATGTAAGAATCGGAAGCAAAGAATATTACGAAATTCTTTTTGACGACAACAAATTTCGAGAACTGGATGCCAAGCTAACTTCCAAAGATCCCTTAAAATTTGAAGATACTAAGAAATATTCTGAAAGATTAAAAGCAGCTCAAAAAAAGACGGGCTTAAAAGACGCGGTGAGAACAGCAGTAGGCAAGTCTATGGGTAAGGACTTGGTAGTATGTTGCATGGATTTTACTTTTATCGGTGGTTCTATGGGTAGTGTTGTTGGTGAAAAAATTGCACGAGGAATTGATTATTCAATTAAAAAGGGAATTCCCTTCGTAATGATATCCAAATCTGGCGGTGCCAGAATGATGGAAGCAGCTTTGTCATTAATGCAACTGGCCAAAACATCTGCAAAATTAGCGCAGCTTGCTGAAGCGAAAATTCCATATATTTCTTTGTGTACGGATCCTACAACCGGCGGTACAACTGCTTCCTATGCCATGCTGGGAGATATTAATATCTCTGAGCCCGGGGCGTTAATTGGTTTTGCCGGGCCCAGAGTAGTTAAAGAGGCAACCGGAAAAGATCTTCCGGAAGGATTTCAAACCTCGGAATTTGTTTTGGAACATGGCTTTTTAGATTTTATTTCCCACAGAAGAAATCTTAAAAAGAATATTAATCTGTATATAGATCTTATTCAAAATATACCTATTAGAAAATAAAAAACCCTGAACTTCAAAAGCCAGGGTTATTTAATTATTGGTAAGTTTTTTTATTTCTTAAACCTTCTTAAAAATATTTCCTCAGATTCTCCATTAGGATAAGTAAGAATCCCTTTGGAATCGCAACTACCATCTCCAAAATCAAGACTTACGGTTGTATCATTTTTGGAAATTTCAAGTATTCCACTTACGATGAATCTACAAGATAGTTCTCTTCTTAGCGGGCTTATTGTTTCTTTTACAAAAACATTATCCAATTTACCCGTATATGTACCCTTACCAGAGATAAGAAAAACGTTATCGCCCCAGAATCCGCTTCCAAAACCTTCAATCCATTCCCTGGTTCTGTTACCGGTAAAACTGGCAGAACTACCATCGGGCCATTCTCCTGTAAAACTGGCAACAGCATCTGACTGAGGATTTCCATTGTCGTTAGAACGCATACGTTGCACTGTGGCATTACCTTCAACAGAGACTCCGTTAAACGTAAAGTTCTCCAGTGATAAACTAAGCATGTTTGTCGCCGCCTCCATATCCTTAAGGTAACTCAGTATAATTTTACCACTTAACAAATTCCCATTGGGTAATTCGCATCCCTCACCAAAATCAATAGTTTTTTCTTTACTGGTACTGGTCACCACAGTAGTAATTGTCACACAATCTGGTAAATAATCAGAAATGTAAGAACCCCTGGATGTAGCTTGGATTTCGTCAGTAGCGTAAACATCCTCTCCAATGTTAATGATTTCCTCAGAAATTAATTCAGATTCATCACTTGCCTGAAGTTGTGCTACTTCAAAAGTTTCGGTTTCACCGGTTTCAATTATTTCCGGTGACTCGTCTTTGTTACAGGAAAAATTAAATACTATTGCTAGAAGCAATAATCCTGTAAAATTCAAATTTTTAAAACAGTTTTTCATATTATCATTTTTTTATTATTACCATCCTTGGACCCTTGTTATCCACAAAGGTTTAATTGGAACTCAAAAAAAGTGAATGACTCCTGCTTTATTTAAATTTATTTTAAATTTATTACTATCTTTGCGCTCGATTGAAAATCAATCAGATACATAAAAATCATTTAAAATAATATTGGAATGTATTTAACAAAAGAAGTTAAAGCAGAAATCTTTAAAAAACACGGTGGTTCAGAAGGTAACACAGGTTCCACAGAAGGTCAGATTGCATTATTTACGCATCGGATTAATCATTTAACCGGGCATTTAAAAAATAACCAAAAAGATTATAATACAGAGAGATCTTTGGTAAGACTCGTTGGTAAAAGAAGAAGTCTGCTGGATTATTTGAAGAAAAAGGATATAGAAAAGTACCGTACCCTTATAAAAGAACTAAATATTAGAAAATAATATATGGGGAGGCTTTGCTTCCCCCTTTTTTTTAAAAAGGCCCGGATATTTTGGGCAAACACAAAAAGCTTACACATAGTTTTTCATTGGTCGACAACACAACAACACAACTCAGATCGTCTATAGAAAGATGATCGACCATTGTTTAACAGCCTGATAAATAATCAGGTTCTAATTAAAATTTATGATTCCAAAAACATTTAAAGAGGTCATTGACCTCGGTGACGGTAGGGAAATTTCTATCGAAACCGGAAAACTTGCAAAACAGGCCCATGGTTCTGTTGTTGTACAATCTGGGAACTGTATGTTATTATGTACAGTAGTTTCCAATTACAAACAAAGTGATGTGGATTTTCTTCCTTTAACAGTAGATTACAGGGAAAAATTTGCAGCTTCTGGACGTTATCCAGGAGGTTTTTTCAAAAGAGAGGCCAGACCAAGTGACGGAGAGGTATTGACAATGCGACTGGTAGATAGGGTTTTGAGACCATTATTTCCAAAGGATTACCATTCTGAAACTCAGGTGATGATTCAGTTAATGTCTCATGATGACAATGTAATGCCAGATGCCATGGCGGGACTCGCCGCATCTGCTGCAATCCAACTTTCGGACTTTCCGTTCGAATGTGCAATTTCTGAAGTTCGTGTCGGAAGGGTAAATGGTGAATTTGTCATTAATCCAACCAGGGCACAACTACTTGAATCTGATATTGATATGGTAATTGGGGCTTCTGAAGACTCGGTTATGATGGTTGAGGGTGAAATGGGGGAAATTTCTGAAGAAGAAATGGTTGAAGCAATTAAGTTTGCACACGAAGCTGTTAAAGTACAATGTGCCGCACAGATTAAATTAGCGAAGGCCTTTGGACAAAAAGAAGTACGTGAATACGAGACTGAAGCTGAGGATGAAGCACTTATGAAAAAGATTCATGACCTGGCCTATGATAAAGTCTATAAAGTGGCCAAGGCTGGTTCTTCCAAACACGAACGCAGTGCATCTTTTGCAGAAATAAAAGAAGAGATTAAAGCTTCACATTCAGAAGAGGAACTCGAAGAGATCGGGGATTTAATCAGTAAATATTACTATAAAGCCGAAAAAGCCGCTGTTAGAGACCTTACTTTAAATGAAGGATTAAGACTCGACGGCAGAAAGACAGATGAAATAAGGCCTATCTGGTGTGAAGTAGATTATTTACCATCCACACATGGTTCTGCAATATTTACAAGAGGAGAAACGCAGGCACTGGCTACAGTTACACTGGGAACCTCAAGAGAAGCTAATCAAATTGATATGCCATCGTTCGAAGGCGAAGAAACATTCTATTTGCATTACAACTTCCCTCCTTTTTCCACAGGTGAAGCAAGACCCATAAGGGGAACTTCCCGTAGAGAAATTGGTCATGGGAATTTAGCACAAAGAGCTTTGAAAGGAATGATCCCTGAAGATTGTCCATATACTGTCCGGATTGTTTCTGAAGTGTTAGAGAGTAATGGTTCTTCTTCTATGGCAACTGTTTGTTCGGGTACAATGGCACTTATGGATGCCGGTGTACAACTTAAGAAACCTGTTTCAGGAATTGCAATGGGATTGATTACCGACACCGAAACAGGTAAATACGCTGTTTTATCTGATATTTTGGGTGACGAAGATCATCTTGGAGATATGGATTTTAAAGTTACAGGAACTGCAGATGGGATCACAGCTTGTCAGATGGACATCAAAGTTAAGGGCTTATCCTACGAAATATTGGTTAAGGCTTTAATGCAGGCGAGGGAAGGAAGGCTCCATATTCTTGAAAAATTGACCGGGACAATTGCTCAGCCAAATGAAGATGTAAAAGCTCATGCACCAAAAATGGTAACAGCTACGATTCCCGGAGATTATATCGGGGCTCTAATTGGTCCGGGTGGAAAAGTAATTCAGGAGCTTCAGAAAACCACAGGCACTACCATTGTTATCAATGAAGATCCGGTTACTGAAGAAGGACTAGTTGAAATCCTGGGAACAGATCAGGATGGTATAGATGCTGTGCTTGCTAAAATAGACTCCATTACCTTTAAACCGGAAGTGGGAAGTGTTTATGAAGTTAAAGTGATTAAGCTTCTGGATTTCGGAGCTGTTGTAGAATATGTTGAAGCTCCAGGAAATGAAGTCCTTCTGCATGTTTCTGAACTCGCCTGGGAAAGAACAGAGAAAGTAACCGATGTTGTAAACATGGGTGATGTATTCGATGTTAAATATTTCGGAACAGATCCTCGAACCAGAAAAGAAAAAGTATCTCGTAAAGCTTTATTTCCTAAACCAGAAGGTTTTAAGGAAAGACCCCCAAGAGAAAATAGGGATCGTGATCGCGGAAGAAATGACAGAAATAGGGATCGCAAACCCAGAAGAAACTAATTCTATTTAATGTTAGTATTTTTAGAAAACCCCTTATAAAAAGGGGTTTTTTATTGCTATATAACCAAAAAGTTAAATTTTTATACCCTTATTGTAACATTTGCTGATTTTTTACGTATAAGTATATGCAGCCCATGCACTTTGGACTTAACATATAAAGGAAAACCTTAATGAGACAGCTAAAAATTACAAAACAGGTTACGAACAGGGAAACTGCGTCCTTAGATAAATACTTACAGGAAATAGGTAAGGTAGATCTAATCACAGCAGATGAGGAGGTAGAATTAGCACAACGAATAAAAGCAGGTGATCAATTGGCTTTGGAAAAACTTACTAAGGCTAATCTTCGTTTTGTTGTTTCTGTAGCCAAGCAATATCAGAACCAGGGACTTACACTTCCGGATTTGATCAATGAAGGAAATCTTGGCCTTATAAAGGCCGCACAGCGTTTTGATGAGACAAGGGGCTTTAAATTCATCTCTTATGCCGTATGGTGGATTCGTCAGTCTATATTGCAGGCATTGGCAGAACAATCACGTATAGTTAGATTACCCCTCAATAAAATCGGTTCTATTAACAAAATAAATAAAACCTTTGCATTTCTTGAGCAAGCTCATGAACGAATTCCATCAGCAGAGGAAATCGCCAAGGAATTGGATATGACCGTGGAAGATGTAAAACAATCTTTGAAAAATTCAGGTCGCCACGTATCTATGGATGCCCCTTTAATTGACGGGGAGGATTCAAATCTTTATGATGTTCTTCGCAGTGGGGAATCACCGAATCCGGATAAAGAATTATTACATGAATCCTTGCGTACGGAAATTGAAAGAGCTCTGGAAACTCTTACTCCAAGAGAGGCCGATGTTATCAGATTATATTTTGGTCTGGCAGGTCAGCATTCGATGACTCTTGAGGAAATTGGTGAAACTTTTGACCTAACAAGAGAAAGAGTACGCCAAATTAAAGAAAAAGCAATTAGAAGGTTAAAACATACTTCCAGAAGTAAAATATTAAAAACTTATCTCGGATAATACCGGGACATTAATTACGGCTTAAATTTTCCTTAAATTGGAATTTAGGTATAAAAATTGTAATTTGTGTTAGTAACAACAGTTTATCATGACTGTTCGTTTTTTGATTGATGAATAAACTCCGGCTGATTACCGGAGTTTTTCATTTTATAATAATTCTGTCAAAATTTCTCTTTGGTATTTAGATTAATTATCCTTTTCCGGAAATAATTCCTCTAAAAACAGACATACTTATTAGTTTAGTTCAAGTAAAATTCTTTTTTTCTGCTTGATTCTTATAATACCCTTATGTGCCAATTCATTTCTGTATATTTATAGAAGCTAGTGTGCTTATTTATCAAGTAAATTAAATTCTCATCTATGAAGGACTTTCTCTCAGTATCAATAAAATTACTTTGCATTGTATATGGATTTCTGATTATATCTTGTAATCCGACCAATTCAAATGGAGAAGGAAATGACATTTCTGAAGTACAATTTAATGTACCGGAAAATTTTAAACTAGAAGAATTATACCATATAAGTGCCAATAAGCAGGGTTCGTGGGTAGCCCTGGCCGAAGGGCATGACAAAACGATCTATGCATGTGATCAGCGTGGTAAAATCTATTTTTTTAAAATGCCGGAAAAAGGTGATGCCGTTAAAGCCACAAATGTAGACAGCCTGGATCTGGATATTGGTGAAGCCCACGGCCTCCTATGGGCCTTTAATAGTCTCTATGTCGCTGTAAATAAAAATTGGGATGATGATTCAGATGAAAATCAAAGAGGGAGCGGTATTTATAGAATTACAGATTCAAATGGAGATGGAAACCTTGATGAGGTAAAGATGCTCTTGAAATTAGAAGGAGCCGGAGAGCATGGACCACACAGCTTTGTGTTAAGCCCGGATGGAGAATCTATTTTTTTTATAGCTGGGAATCATGTACTTATCCCGGAAAACCTCAAACAAAATAGTCGCTTACCCGTAAACTGGGGTGAAGATAATCTGTTCACTCCTTATCTGGACGCCCGGGGGCACGCCAATGACATAAAAGCACCTGGTGGTTGGGTAGCTGAATTTGATGCCAAGGGTGAAAACTGGGAACTAATTTCTGCCGGTTATAGAAATCCATTCGACCTGGCATTTAATCAGGATGGTGAATTGTTTACCTATGATGCTGATATGGAATGGGATATTGGTATGCCCTGGTACAGGCCAACAAGAATATGCCATGTTACCTCTGGCAGCGAATATGGATGGCGGACAGGATCCGGTAAATGGCCGGATTACTATCCGGATAACCTCCCCGCGGTCCATAATCTGGAACAAGGTTCTCCTACAGCCATATTGTCTGGTGCTAAGCTAGGGTTCCCGACAAAGTATAATAGTGGCCTTTTTATAATGGATTGGAGTTTTGGAACCATTTATTATGCTAACCTTATACCAAAAGGAAGTAGTTACACTGCCGCGAGAGAAGAATTTTTATCGGGTACCCCTTTGCCATTAACTGATATGATTGCAGGTTCCGATGGGAACCTCTATTTCGCAACTGGCGGTAGAAGTCTTGATTCTCATTTATATAGATTGAGTTATGAAGGAGATGATATTGGATTTGAGCAAATACCCAATGAAAGCGGAAAAGAATTAAGGAATCTCAGGCACAAACTAGAGAATTATTGGGCAGTTAATGCGGACGAAGCACTTTCGAATGCATGGGACCATCTAGACCACGATGACAGGTTTATTAGATATGCAGCCCGAAATACTCTGGAAAATCTTCCTACAGAACTATGGCAGGAGATGTTCTACTCAGAAGAATCTGCAATAAAAACTATAGAAGCCGGCATAGCTATGGCAAGACAGGGATCTAAAAAAGATAAAGGTAAGATTCTGAAAAAATTAAATCAAATTAAATGGGAAGGGCTAAGTGAACAGCGGCAAATAGATCTTTTGAGAAATTATGCTCTTGTATTCATCCGCATGGGGCAACCCGAAAATCAATCTAGGCAGGCCGTAATCAATAAACTAAAGCCTTATTTTCCTAATTCAAACAACGCCGTAAATAGAGAGCTTGCACAAATTATGCTCTACTTAAATGCTGATGGTACCTTAAACATTCTTATAGATTTATTGGAAAAACATACTGCTGAAAAAACAAACATCTCCGATCAGATGCTTTCAGAGGAAACCACCTTGAGAAGTGAACAATACGGACCATTAATCAGGGAAGTTATCGCTAAAATGCCACCCAGTGAAGCTATCTATTATGGGATGCTGTTAAGCTATGCAACTGAAGGCTGGAACAAAGCGCTTAGGGAGAAATACTTCCTATGGTTTTATGATGTATTAAGTGCAAAAGGCGGGATGAGTTTTAAAGCCTACATGGAAAATGTAAGGCTGCAGGCCATGTCCAATGTCCCTGAAGAAGAAAAAGCATACTTTGAAGAACTTAGCGGTGTATATTCACCAAGCACTGTTGTAGAAAACCTGCCACAACCAATTGGACCAGGGGCAAATTATTCGGGCAGTACTATTAATCAGTTTCTCTGGGGTGATAAGATGAATAATTACAATGGAACTTTGGCCGATGGCGAACGAGCGTATCAGGCAGCATTGTGTGTCTTATGTCACCGCATGAAAGGAGAAGGGGGTGCCACCGGTCCGGACTTAAGTCAGATTAGTACAAAATTTGGAAGGTATGATTTGTTATATTCCATTTATAGCCCAAATGATGAAATTTCAGACCAATATGCCTTTAGTCTTTTTCATCTGGATGAAGGAAAAAAAATAGCTGGCAGGATTCTTTCAGAAACCTCAGATTCAATCAAGATTATGCCCAATCCGCTAAACACATCATACACTGTTCAATTGGCCAAATCATCGGTACTAAAAAAAGAATTATCTCCAATTTCACCAATGCCTTCCGGTTTACTCAATAGGCTAAATGAAAAGGAAATTGCAGATCTTTTTGTGTATCTGTTAAGTGGTGCTGATGAATCTCATGAACTCTATAATAAGGAGAATCTTGAATAATTCTGAAGTTATAGTTAATGGCTCGGTATAAAACCATCATGAATACTTATTTTTGTAGCAAAATATTTTCAGCCATTAAATAATGAACCATATACGTATAGCCCCATCATTGCTAGCGGCCGATTTCGGAAATCTTCAAAGAGATGTAGAAATGGTCAATTCAAGTCAGGCCGACTGGCACCATATTGATGTTATGGACGGAGTTTTTGTTCCAAATATCTCATATGGTATGCCTGTATTAAAGTGCATAGCTGAACATGCCACCAAACCTCTCGATGTTCATTTAATGATCATTGATCCAGACAGGTATATTAAAACTTTTGCTTCGTTGGGTGCAAATATCCTAACGGTTCATTATGAAGCCTGTCCACATCTAAACAGAACTATACAGGCCATTAAAGAAGAGGGGATGATGGCAGGGGTAGCTCTAAATCCACACACCAATATAAACCTCCTGGAAGATAGTATTGCAAACATTGACCTTGTTTGTGTAATGAGTGTTAATCCGGGATATGGAGGTCAGAAGTTTATTGAAAATACTTTTAAAAAAGTTAAGGATTTAAAAGCCTTAATCAATGAAAAAAAGGCCAAAACACTAATAGAAATTGATGGCGGCGTAAATGCTGACAACACGAAGGCTTTAGTAGAAGCCGGTGCAGATGTATTGGTTGCCGGAAGTTTTGTTTTCAACTCGCAGGATCCAATGGCTACAATTTCACATATTGTAAATATTGCAAATGTTTAGCATTGTTTTAAGAGGTATTTAATCAAATCAGTTGTAGTTACCATACCTTTTAGTGTGCCATTTTCCACTACCGGTAAAGAATGAAATTCTCTTTTCACAAGTAATTCTGCCACATCCTTTATTGTTGCATCAGGAGAAACCGTCTCCAGATTTCCTATCATTAATTGCCTTAAGGTAAACATTTCATAAATTGATGAGGAAATGTTTTCTTCTTCTCTGTATGCTCCATCGGCAAAACTGATACGGAGTAAATCGTTCATACTGATCATCCCTATTATCTTATTCTTTTCAATTACAGGGATATGCCGTATTTTATATTTTTTAAATAAATGTTCGGCTTTATCTAATCCGTCTTTTACATCAAGGGTTATAAGGTTTGTGGTCATTATACTTGAAACGGGGAGTTCAATTTGCACATTCATGACTTTCATTTTAAATATTATTTAATAAAGATCAGTCTTATCAAAAACAAAAAGAATGATAAAAGTCATGTTAGTTATGGTTAAAACTTATTTCTCATTATTCGTAGTATAACTTCTATTATTTAGCTTTGCATGAGTTTTTTATTGGTTTAAGAATAAATTACATAGCTTTGCGCCTACCTTAAATCCCACAAAATTTACCTCTGTTATTAAGAAAATATGGAAAGCTTTGATCTTTTAATTGTTGGTGGAGGACCCATAGGAATAGCATGCGGGTTAGAGGCTCAGAAAAACGGATTGAATTACCTTATTGTAGAGAAGGGCCCTATAGTTAATTCCCTATTCAATTACCCGGTAAACATGCAGTTTTTCTCTTCTTCAGAGCGACTTGAAATAGATGATATTCCCTTTATAAGTAATGAGGCCAAACCAAAGCGCAATGAAGCTTTGGAATATTACAGAAGGATTGTTACGTCTAATAAGCTAGAGCTTCACCTTTTCGAAAAAGTTGAGGCTATTAAAAAAAGGACAGAAGATTTTGAAGTACTAACAAGTAGCAAAGCCTATATAGCAAGGAATGTTATTATTGCCACAGGGTTTTATGACCTTCCCAACCTTCTGGAGGTTCCGGGCGAAGACCTCCCTAAAGTTTCTCATTATTACAAGGATCCTCATTTCTATGCAAGTCAAAAACTAGTCGTAGTGGGAGCAAGTAATTCAGCTATTGACGCTGCCCTTGAGTGCTGGCGCAAAGGTGCCGAAGTTACTTTGATTATTAGGGGTCCTGAAGTAGGCAAGCGTGTAAAGTATTGGGTTCGTCCTGATATTATTAACAGGATAGAAGAAGGAAGTATTAAGGCCTATTTTAATACCGCTGTAAAAGAGATCCGCGAAAAAGAAATTGTCCTGGATACCCCTGATGGAACATTAATTTTGGAAAATGATTTTGTCTTAGCTTTAACGGGGTATACTCCTAATTTTGAATTTCTGGAGCGTGTAGGAATTGAATTATCAGAGGATGAGAAAAGACTACCAAATTATAATCCGGAGACCATGGAAACCAATATAAATGGGATTTACCTGGCCGGAGTTATTTGTGGTGGTATGGAAACTCATAAATGGTTTATTGAAAATTCACGTATACATGCCAAAATCATTATTAAAGATATTTTGCAGAAAAAGAGGTCTGAAACCGGTAGTTAAAACTTATTTAAAGGAATGAAAAAAATTGCTTTGGCTATTCATGGAGGTGCCGGAACCTTAGTAAAAGGTATGATGACCCCTGAAAAAGAAAGCTTATATAAAGAAGTTTTAGAAAGCGCCTTGCACATGGGCTATCATCTTCTAAAATCAGGGTTCTCAGCTGTGGACGCAGTTGAGGCATCTGTTAAGGCACTTGAAGATTCCCATCTGTTCAATGCAGGAAAGGGAAGTGTATTCACTTCTGAAGGGAAACACGAAATGGATGCGTCCATTATGGATGGAAAAACCCTTAAAGCAGGAGCAGTTTCTTTAGTTAGTGGTATAAAAAATCCTATTAGCCTGGCGAGGGATGTTATGGAAAAAAGTGAACATGTTTTCCTTGCATCTAAAGGAGCTATGCAATTTGCAGAGAAACTGAAATACCATTTTGAAGACGAAAACTATTTCTATGATGAGTTTCGTTATCAGCAATGGCAGGAGATCAGGGGTACTGAGAGTTTTAAGTTAGACCATTCTGTAAAAAAGGATTCAAAATTTGGAACTGTAGGTGCCGTGGCTTGTGATAGTTCTGGAAATCTGGCAGCAGCAACCTCTACAGGAGGCATGACCAACAAGCAATTTGGCAGGGTTGGTGATAGCCCAATGATTGGTGCAGGAAACTACGCCAACAATAAAACCTGTGCTGTTTCGTGTACCGGTAGCGGCGAATATTTTATTCGAGGGGTAGTTGCCTATGACCTGTCTTGTCTTATGGAATATAAGAACTTATCGCTTAAAGATGCCGCCAAAGAGCTTATCCATAATCGTTTATTGAACATTGGAGGAGATGGAGGTTTAATAGCTGTTGACGCACATGGTAATATTACAATGCCGTTTAATACAGAAGGCATGTACAGAGCCAGCAAGGAATCAGACGGTGCAGAGCAAATCAGTATCTATGCGAATTAGGAGGTTGGAAAAGGTGCGTCAAGTGGTAATACTTTCACTTTGCCTTTTTTCAAATTAAATCGATCCCCGTTTGCCAACACGTGAGTTTTAAGATTTATGAGGGACATCGGTGTACCTTTTTCCAGAATCCTTTCGTTATTGTGTTTTAGTTTTCTGGGATCGAACATGATAACCATCCCGGAACCTATTATTTCAAAAGTGCTGCTGTTTTTAATAACCAATCCTGTATCTTCAGCGAGGCCTATACCCATCATATTGGGATATTTAGCTACGGCCTCTGCAAGTCGTCCAAAACGACCACGCCGGATAAAATGAGAATCTATAATTAGATTGGAAATAAATCCCATTCCTGTATCCATTTTTACAGCGCCTTTTATAAATGATTCTGTACTGCTACCTCCTGCTATCATTTCGCTGGACATGCACATTGCACCAGCACTTGTGCCGGCAATTACCAAGGCGTCTTTTTTATACCGGTCCAGGAGCACATCATGTAGTTTGGTACTTCCTATTTTTGCAGTAATTTTTGATTGGTTTCCACCGGAGAACATGACGCACTGGGCATTTCCTATCAATTCCAGATTCTCGGGTCTTTCAGATTCTTTTCTGTCACGAAGGTCCATGACATGTACTTTACGGCATCCTAATTTATCAAATGCCTTGATATAACTATTACTTACTTCCTTTGGAATACTTGAGGCTGTTGGTATAACAACAATTTGTGCCTCTTTACCCCCACTCTCACTTACTACTCTGGAGAGGATACTTTCCTGGATAAATTCAAGATGGTACTGCTCCCCGGTCTCTATCCCTTTATCTTCATTTCCTCCTATAGGAATTAAGATGCCTTTTACAGCCATAATTAATAATTTATAGGGTGTAAAAATACAGCTATTGTTATAAAAAATGTCATATATTTATGAAATTACCTAGAACTTTTCAAACTCATTTTAACAGCTAGATTAGTGTTTCAGGGCTAGCAACTAAAATTTTTCCTCGATTAAGAACCATAAAATACAAGGTCATGAAAATAAGAGAAATAAATGCAATGAGGGGGCCCAATTTCTGGTCAATTCGCCGTCACAAATTAATTGTTATGGTTCTGGATTTGGAGGAAATGGAAGAATTACCCACCAATAAAATTGACGGTTTTGCAGACCGTATTCGTGAAATGTTTCCAAGTATGTACACACATAGATGTTCAGAAGGCTGTGACGGAGGTTTTTTTATGCGGGTAGATGAAGGAACATGGATGGGTCATGTAATAGAGCATATAGCCCTTGAAATCCAAACCCTGGCCGATATGGATACCGGATTCGGAAGAACAAGAGGTTATGGGGAGAAAGGGGTATACAATGTTGTTTTTTCCTATATAGAAGAATCTGTTGGCAGATACGCGGCTAAGGCAGCAGTTCGAATTTGTGAAGCGTTAATTGCAGCTGAGCCCTATGATCTGGAAGATGACATCCAACGCATGCGTGAACTTAGGGAATCTGAAAGACTTGGGCCAAGTACGGGATCTATCGTTTCAGAAGCCGAAAGTAGGGGAATACCATGGATACGGTTAAATAAGTATTCCCTGGTGCAGCTGGGCTATGGAGCCAATCAGAAGAGAATACAGGCTACAGTTACCAGTGAGACGAGCAGTATAGGTGTTGAATTGGCATGTGACAAAGAAGACACTAAATATCTTTTAGAACAGGCAGAGGTTGAAGTCCCAAGGGGTGATATCATAAGCAGGGAGAGCGCTTTGGAAGATGCTTGCAAGTATGTGGGCTATCCACTGGTAATAAAACCTATTGACGGCAACCACGGCAGGGGAATTACAGTAGATATCAATAATTATGAGGATGCCCTTGAGGCATTTAATATAGCTAAAGAAGTATCAAGAAGGGTAATTGTTGAGAAGTATATTACAGGCGAGGATTACCGCCTTTTAGTCATTAATCACAACTTTGTAGCCGCTGCAAAGCGTACCCCCGCTCATGTCGTAGGCGATGGTAAATCTTCCATAGCTGAATTAGTTGAGGAAGTGAATAAAGATCCTCGTAGGGGCTATGGCCATGAGAAAGTACTTACGGCAATAACAATAAATGATCTTACAAAAACGATTATTACTGATGCAGGTTATACTGTAGACTCGGTCCTAAAAGAAGGAGAACGTCTAATTTTAAAGGATACGGCTAATCTAAGTACCGGAGGAACCGCAGAAGATGTAACAGATATTGTTCATCCTGCCAATGTTTCCATGGCTGAAAGGATTTCCAAGATCATAGATCTCGATATATGTGGCATTGATGTCATGACCAGTGATATTAGTCAGCCACTTTCCGATACAGGTGGTGCGGTTTTAGAGGTAAATGCGGGGCCTGGTTTCAGAATGCATCTGGCTCCCACAACAGGTTTACCAAGAAACGTTGCTGCGCCTGTAGTTGATAAATTATTCCCGCAAAAAGGTGATACCGGAAGAATTCCTATTGTGGCCATTACCGGAACCAACGGCAAGACTACGACAAGCAGGCTTATTGCCCATATCGCAAAAATGAATGGTCAAAGGGTAGGTTACACCACAAGTGATGGCGTATACATCCAGAACAGGATGTTGATGAAAGGAGATTGCACCGGACCTGCCAGTGCCGAGTTTGTACTCAAAGACCCCACTGTAAATTTTGCTGTATTGGAATGTGCACGAGGTGGGTTATTAAGGGCCGGGTTAGGTTATAAAAAATGTGATGTTGCTATTGTTACCAACGTTTCTGCAGATCATTTGGGCTTAAAAGGAATTCATACTGTAGAACAGCTTGCCCGTGTCAAGGCGGTCATACCCGAAACTGTATTACCCGATGGTTATGCCATCCTGAATGCGGACGACGATTTGGTTTATGAAATGCGAAGGAACATCAATTGCAATCTTGCGCTATTCTCAATGGATGAAAATAACCCTCGGATACAGGCTTTACAAAGAATAGGCGGAATAACTGCCATTTATGAGAAAGGCTATGTGACCCTTTGTAGGGGTGAGTGGAAAATGCGGTTGATGAAAGCAGAAAATATTCCATTGACTTATGGTGGGAAGGCTCGTTTTATGATACAAAATATACTACCTGCTGTAATAGCCGCAAATGTCCAGGGCATTAGTATTGAAGATACAAAAGCGGCATTAGAGACCTTTATCCCATCTGCTTCAAGTACTCCCGGGCGTTTAAACTTATTTAAGTTCAACAACTTTAATATTTTATTGGACTATGCACATAATCCTGCAGGCATGCGTGCACTTCAAAAGTTCACAGACAATCTTGATGCTACTGTAAAAGTTGGAATCATAGCGGGCATTGGGGATCGCAGGGAGGAAGATAATAATGAAATGGGTAGCATAGCTGCTGAAATGTTTGATGAGATCATTATAAGACAGGACAAAAATTTACGAGGTAAATCAGAGACCGATCTAATCAATATGTTGGATGCGGGGATTAAAAAGCAGGATCCAAACAAAAAGACCACTATAATTCCTTCAGAAAAGGAAGCGATTACCCATGCGGTAGCTCATGCCCAAAAAGGATCCCTTATTGTGCTTTGTAGTGATGTGGTACCGGATGCGTTAGACCTGGTAAAGCAATTAAAAGATCAGGAAGCCAATGGGGAGTTGGCTTAGGCAAATCCTTATCCAATATTGATATCTAAAAATCTTGTTGTAAAAATCTTTTACCTTGATTACGGATTGACCTAAATAATAGGTTACTATTCTGTAAGTAAATTTAGAAAAAGTAGACTATAAATCTGCAACTAAAGTTAATATCCATTCTTAAAATAGCAGACTCATGAAAAACATCTTTAGCAATATTTTTAAAAAGAAAAAGACAGATGAATTTGATGAAGTTCCCAAAGGGGTTTGTCCTAATTGCTGGGGAGATCAGGAATACGGCAATATTATACGCGAAAAATTTAAAGATGCCCAGATAGATGTTAATAATAGGGAACGTAAGTATGCTTTTATCCAGGACTTTGTTGTAACCCATTTAGACGGAATAAAACTAAAAAGCGCGGTACACGGCACGGAATGCCCTAGTTGTAAAGTAATATATAAAGAAGAAGAATCTAAATCCTAAATAAGCCAAAATGTCAAATCAACTCATAAAAATTACGGAACAACACTGTTCCAACCCTCCTGCTAAATACAATGATCTAAAAGTTTTATTCCTTAACTGTACGCTAAACAGAACACCGGTGCTCTCCCATACTGAAGGGCTGATAGGTGTAGCTCAGCGCATTTTTGAAGCAAATGGTGTAGCCACAAAAGTAATCCGACCTGTTGATTATACGATTCCTGCCGGACTGGGCCTGGATATGTCTGAAACCCCGGAATGGGACAAAGATGACTGGCCCATGCTACAAAAAGAAGTAGATGCATGTGATATATTAATATTATGTACTTCTGTTTGGCTGGGAGAAAAATCTTCAGTTTGTAACAGGGTACTCGAGCGGATGTATGGCTATACGCATATGTTTAATAAAAAAGGACAATATAGAGACTATGATAAAGTAGGTGCCACCCTGATTACAGGAAACGAAGACGGGGTAAAACACTGTGCAATGAATATACTTTTTTCACTTTCTCATATTGGTTATACGGTACCTCCGCAGGCAGATGCAGGCTGGATGGGTGAGGCGGGCCCTGGCCCTTCCTACATGGATGAAGGCTCCGGTGGTCCGGAAAACGACTTTACCAATAGAAATACAACTTTCTTAGTCTGGAATTGTCTGCATCTTGCCCGAATGTTAAAAGACAATGGTGGTATTCCGGCACACGGCAACCAGCCTGATGAGTGGGCCGCAGGATGCAAGGCAGGGTTTGACAGTCCTGAGCATAAAAGATAATTCGGTTATGGAAAAATAGATTTAACGTTGCGATCCTCCCTGCCCAAGGTGTTGCCAAAAATGTTGGTTTAAATTTTTTTTCTGAAGCATTCGCCCATTATCAAAATTACTAGCCTCAGCTATAGGTTTTAGGTCTTTTTTGAATGACTTCAACGTAGGGAAATGATAATAGGATGGCTTACTTAAGTCTAAGATGAAAGTAGCTATTTAGGAAAATCAATCTAACCTTTAAAATTCTAACTGACAAATATCATGTTTTAGGACTGAATTAATTCAGAGTTTTGTAATGGCAAATTATGTTCAATTTTGATTCACGTTTGTCATAAATTAAATCTTACAATGACAAATGTCCATTCTTTTCATATTCCCGTAATGGGGATAGGCTTCACCATAGATACCCCTTTAAAAGTTTCCCGGTTTGGCATAGACTCGGTTATTTCTTTAGTTGATGATATTCTTATTGAAAAATTAAGAAAGATGTATTGTGCTAAATTCGAGCGTCCCTATTCAGAGATTACTGAAAATATGGACGATTTTCGGGCAAAAAGAATCACTGCCTATCTTGATCTAATTTATGAAGAGAGTCTAAGAAAATTCGAGAAACTAAAAAGTGTTACTGCTGATTCGGCTACTGAACTAAAGAATTATTTTTCAATGCTACCCGATACGTCAGGTTTAAAAAAGGAATTCCAAAAATTAACCAAGGACTCATTTAATTTGCAGGAAATCAAGGCCTGGGCAAAGGATAATCTTTCTATGGGTAGTATTGATGTCAACATTATGACCAAAGTTGATAAAGAAAATTATCGCAAAAAAATAAAATTACCTTCTGAATATAATGACGCCCATGCGGCTTTACGGGGCTATGCAAATAGTATTCTCAATTCGTCTCTGGTGCTCTCTGCCGGAATGAACCCAAGATTATATACCTATTTGGAGCAATTCGAAGATTTTTATCCTGATGAAAATGGAATCATAAAAAAGAAAATCGTACTTAAAGTAAGTGATTACCGTTCAGCTCTGATCCAGGGTAAATTCCTGGCCAAAAAGGGATTGTGGGTATCAGAATATAGAATTGAATCCGGACTAAATTGCGGCGGACATGCTTTTGCAACCGATGGTTTTCTTATGGGGCCTATCCTAAATCAATTTAAAGAAGAAAAAGAAAATCTGATACAATCGGTTTATGAGATTTTGGCAAAAGCTTTGGATCAAAAAAATAAAGTTGTTCCAAAATCAATCTTGCCGTTAAAAATTACTGCTCAGGGTGGTGTAGGTACCACAGAGGAACACAACTTTCTTATAAATCATTATAAGGTGGATTCTGTTGGATGGGGAACACCATTTCTTTTGGTATCCGAAGCAACAACTGTTGACAAGTCGACTATTGAAAGATTGGTAGAGGCCAAAGAAGAGGATTTGTATCTAAGTAATATTTCCCCCCTGGGTATTCCCTTTCACAGCTTAAAGGGAAATACAAAAGATTTGGAAAAAGCTCAATTGATTGATAAGGGGAGACCGGGAAGCTCGTGTCCGAAAAAATTTGTGGCCATGAATAAAGACTTTTTGGATACAGGAATTTGTACGGCATCAAGGCAATACCAGCATTTAAAAATAAAGGAGTTAGACAAGCAGGAACTAGCTGTTGAAGACTATGAATACGAATACAACAAAATAACTGAAAAATCCTGTACCTGTGTAGGTCTGGGGACTTCTGCCCTACTCGCATATGGCCTTGATACAAAGACTGAAGGACCAGGTGTTTCGGTATGTCCGGGTCCAAATATGGCCTACTTTGCCAAAACCATGGAACTAAATGAAATGATAGACCACATTTATGGGAATACCAATGTGATAACGAGGAAGGATCGCCCTCACATGTTCATTAAAGAACTGCATATCTATTTAGATTATCTACAAGCTCGTATCGCCGAATCCAGAATTGAAATAACTGATAAGCAAAGGAAGTATTTGTTGACATTTGCCGGTAACCTACATGATGGAATAACCTATTATCAGGAATTATTCAACAATTTAAAAAAAGAATTTACGGAGTCCAAAGCGCAAATATTGTTCCTTTTGGAGGAAGGTAGAAAATCTCTGAACAACTTAATTCAGCAAATTGAAAGCCTGGAAAATAACCTGGCGGTCCAGTAAACCCTTATTTATATATCGTAAAATATTTAGGAAAAAAGATTCAATATTTCCTTTAAAAGTCTTCAAACAAATATGGTTTTAACTACCATATCCCATTAAGGCTCCGCCTTGAAAAACAAGAGGGATTAGCTACGCTTTTCCCCGTTTGGGATTTTTACTTATTCGTGACCCCGGAGGGATTCAAACCCCCAACCCTCAGAGCCGAAATCTGATGCGCTATTCAGTTGCGCCACGGGGCCTTTAGTTTAGCGAGCGCAATTTACGCAAAAAGAGCTACTTGGTGCTAATAAAATACGTTCAATTGGTATTTTATTTTTACATTTTTGACAAATTCCAAAATCATTGGTGCCTAATTTTTCCAGGTTATGCTTTAGTCCGGTAAGTTGCTCTCTGGCTTTGGCAAGGGCTGCATCCATAACCCCCTTGTTATTTATTGCATCCATACGGGATACTCTGCCAATAGCATTATCCGGAGAAATGGGTTGAGACAATTCTTCGTATTGCTTTATCCTATTTTCAGTACGGGCAATATCAGCTTCAAAGCGTTTACGAATTTTTTCAACATTCATTTTCAAACTAAGTCAGTTTAGCTCGAACTATTCCGGAAATTGTTTTTCCGTCTGCCTGGCCCGCTAATTGTTTGGATACCATCCCCATAACTTTTCCCATATCCTTCATGCCGCTTGCACCATAACTTTCAATAATTTCTACAACAACCTTTTCTATCTCATCCGCACTTAGTTGAGCCGGTAAAAATTTTTCAATTACCGCTACCTGGGCCAATTCGGGTTCCGCAAGATCTTCTCTTCCTTGTTCCTTAAAAATAGCTGCACTGTCTTTTCGCTGTTTTACAAGCTTTTGAATTATTTTAATTTCATCAGTATCAGACATTTCACCTCCGGCTCCCTTTTCGGTTTGTGCAAGCAGTAATGCAGATTTAATTGCCCTTAAGGACTCAAGGGCTATAGTGTCTTTGGCCTTCATTGCTGCTTTAATCTCTTCCATCACTTTATTCTGTAAGCTCATATTTTTTAGGATTTAAGAAGCGACAAGATAAAAAAAATAAACCCGAAAAAGTAATGAATTTTCGGGTCTATTCTAAGTTTGGGCGTATCACCCCGTAATCTGACTAATCCACATTATCATGTAAAAAGGAGTTGTTAGAACGCAGCTGAATTTCATCATTACTATCTTCTCCTAAAGTGGTTCTTGAGACTTTACCCTCTTTGGGTTTTTCATTTAAATCTATCCCCTGACGTTTATAAGCAGGTTCCTTTTCAATTTCATCAATATTGTTGACGCTATTCTGGAATTTATAATTAAAATCTTTCAGTTTTCTCCTGCGCTCATCCGCCCTTTCTCTGAGTATTTCTTCAATTGGAGTATTCATTGGGTCACCGTCATTGGTTTCAGCTACATCTTTCTCAGCAACGGTCTTTCTCTCGAAAACCAATTCATCTTCTACCAGTTTAGGTTCAAATTCCTCTGCTTTAGATTTTGCACCGGTTAACTTATTTTCCAGATCCATATAGTCATCAAGACTATAGCGGGTCTCTCCTTCTTTATTGTATTCCAAAACAGGAATCACCTCAATATGTTCATTAACGTCAAGATCATTTATGTTTTCATCCAGGCTGAATGTAATTACATTTTCATTCTCCTCTTCGTCCGAATCAGTCAATGGCATATCAAAATGTAATGCTATCTGTTCCTTCTCATCTTTTTTGCCGGCTAATTCTTCAGGGTCAATTACCTCAATATCCTTTAAGTCCTTTTTAGAATCGATTATTATAAAATCTTCTTTTGAAACTTCTTCTGCTATAACCTCTTCATAGAAAACGTTAAAATTTCTGATATAATTGGTTGTTGGAATAAGATCTAAAGTTTCTTCCTCTTCTAAGGAATGTTTTATTATCGGCTCAAAAACTTCCTCCTCCTGTTCCAAGTGGTACACTACATTTTCTGCACTTAAATCCTGCTCTGCTTTTTGCTCATCTTCAAGAGTGTGTATAATTTTTTTGGTTTCAGTATTAACAATTTCATCCTGCTGGTCCATATTAAACCCCGTCGCAATTACGGTTACAGCTATTGCCTCTCCCAGGTTTTCATCTTCACCAACACCCATAATAATGTTGGCTCCATGACCTGCCTCAATTTGAATGTGATCATTAATTTCCCCAATTTCATCAATGGTAATCTCCTGGGATCCGGAAACAATAAGCAATAATACGTTTTTAGCCC
>NZ_CAMYIP010000226.1 GCF_947258525.1 uncultured Eudoraea sp. | reverse complement strand
TTCAATAATCTCTTTAAAAATTGTCTTAAAAGTGACATGATAAAAATCATTTAGTAGTCCGTCAGTATCTCCTATATTAATCCCAAATCTTAAATATAAAGTTATGAAACAGCTCATTTTTGCACTATTATTCGTAATTGGAAGTATGGGCCTAAATGCAAAGGACACTAATTGCATAGCGCCCCAGGAAGTACAGGTTGGTGATATTTTCAAAATAGGCGACTCCGAAGCTCCAAGGTACGAACACATAAAATTTCCAAGGCCCAATTTTATTATCAAAAGAGGCGGTGTTGCCAATTACAAAGGGTTGCCGGGAAACAAAGTGGTCGTAACATCTGTAGAGGAAAAGATGGACGGCACCTTAATAGTAAAGATCAAAAGGGCCGATGGCGGACGGTTCTTCGGAAGCCACTGGGAAGTATCGGCAGATTTGAAGGGCGCACTGGAAACAGGTGAATTGGTTGGAATTTAAAGTAGGTATAATGGGAGATGTGGTAATTAAATAACCGTTGTCAATAACTTATTTAATTTAATCCCCTTTTTCTACAAATATTGCTTAATCAAAAAAGAGTTGTATCAAATAAATGATACAACTCTTTGATTTTGGTGATGCCTCAATAATTCCTAACCTTGGGAAGAAAACACAGCAATATTTTCCAACGCCAAACATTAGGTAAACAAATTGGCGCAAAGGATCCCAACCTATCATATTTGATAGATGCCTCTAAACTAGTAGATGAAAATGGTATGGAAATAAAGGATCTAAAGACCGCTTAAACTTTAGTAATCATAAACACTCTCTACGAGTGTAACAATTAATACTATTGCTATCGATAGTGCTACTGCTGTAATTAAGAAAGTCATATCAAATGGTTTTAATATTTGTGCAAAATTGATGCTACAATTAATAGAATCCTATGACTTTAATCATAGATCAGTAAAACCTCCAAAAGAGCTACAAAGCGGCCAAACAATAATTGAATAATCAAAAGACAAACAACCTAGTGCTGCTTCAGTTAAGCCGAACCAATTCTGTGATCAATACCAGGTATTTCCTTTATGCTATATTTAATAATTCCTTAACTTAGAAAAAACAACCAGCCACTTTATTTATGATCAAATTCTTTCGCCAAATCCGTCAAAAACTGATCAGGGAAAACCGGTTTTCTAGGTACATCCTTTATGCTATTGGAGAGATTGTATTTCTTACCTTTAGGTCGGACTAATTAATTAACGAGTTGTTTTTGATGCCTGAGTTATTTCAAATCCTTTGCCTGCTGGTCCTCTTTCAGCTGTTTTTTATTAGTTTTTTCCTATTCTTTTCAAAAAAGGGGAGTAAACTAAGCAATTATCTTTTGGCTTTTTTCTTTTTGAGCCTGGCTGCGGGATTGCTGGACTATTATTTACTTGTTTCAGGATATTTCGAAGTTAACACCCAATATGCCCTCTTTCTAAACAGCCTTGTTATCTTTCACGCCCCACTTCTTTTACTATATACACAGTCCCTTACTACTGAAAGTTTCCGCCTCAAACCCATTCATTTACTGCATGCCCTTCCATTTGGAATCGCTTTGGTGTTATTGTTCATCTTCTATTACAGCCAAAGCCCAGAAATGCAGAAGTGGGTTTTGGAAGACGTTAAAAAAGGAAAGGACCTCAGTACGATTATGATCTCCGTTTTTGGATTTATTTACGAGATCTCTTATCTGCTAGCCATTAAGATCAGGATAAGGAAATACCGCGATACTATTGTAGAGCATTTTTCTAACCTCGACAAGATTAATCTGAATTGGCTGAATTTTCTGGTAAATGTATTTATCATTTACATTTTAGCGAGTGCCTTCTCCAATTTACTCAGGCATAGCCAGATTATCCGTTTGGATCAGGGGGCTATAGTTGTAGCATTGGTTGGACTGCTGTTCTTTATCAGCAGTGTGTTGCTAAAGGGCCTTCACCAAAACGAGATCTTTCTTGGTGCCCAACGCAGTTCTATTGATGGAGGCGGTTCACAGGAAGAAAATAAATCGTTACTCGAAAGACTGAATTCCCACATTACAAAAAACAAACCCTACCTTAATGCTGAACTTACACTCAATGACCTGGCTTCGCAGGTGAACATCTCATCGCGCCAGCTATCTACCCTGATCAATGTAGAATTAGGCAAATCATTCTTTGATCTAATTAATGGTTATCGGATTGAAGAAGCGAAAAGGATATTACGGGAATCCACGGACAGTAAACTTACAGTCCTGGAGGTAATGTATGAAGTGGGATTCAATTCTAAATCCAGTTTCAATACCGCTTTTAAAAAATACACAGGCAGCACCCCAACAGCTTATAAATCCCGGTTTTCATAACTATTTAAGAGGTACGACTTTCCGCACCAAACATCGAACGCATTTAAAGGGTTCGACTTCACGTAATCAGTCGATATTGAACCGTGTATGCCATTACTTTGTTCAAAAATCATCACATCATGAAAACTATAAAACATTATTTATCAAATCCGTACCTGGCATTATTCCTGGGTATGTTCTTTATGACTCTCGGTTCCGCCAAATGGACCATATTTATTGGACCCTGGTTAGGCCTTGCCTTCTTTCTCTATTTTATGCGTACTGTTAAAGCATGGAAAGCCATAGTATTTGGTTTTCTAGGCTTCTACGTGTCTGGGTTAGTAGGAGTCTATGAGGTATTCCCGGCCCCTCTTCCCATTTTATTGATCCTGCTACTGATAATTTCGGCCATGGGGCTACTTCCCTATATAATAGACAGGCTCAGCAATGCCCGTGAAAGGGGTTTTCTGGGCACCCTTATTTTTCCTGCCGCATTCGTGGTTATGGAATACCTGAATACCCTGGACAGAGGTGAAGTCTGGAGTTCAATTGCGAACACCCAATACCAATTTCCTGCGATACAGCAGATCGCTTCGGTCTTTGGCCTCTGGGGAATCTCCTTTTTAATCGCCTGGTTTGCATCGCTTGTAAACTGGATGGCGGCACAACAATGGAAATGGGCTCGAATAAGAACGGGTGGCATCATAGCGGGAACTGTTTATTTTATCGTCCTGGCCTTTGGCATACTAAGAGTCTCATTAGTAGATTATGATAAAGCAGAAACTGTAAAAATTGCCGGTGTTACATTAGATAATTCCAATATTACAGAAACCATTTATTATGGTGAATTTGGTAAAACCATTACCATTGAACCTGATGCTTCACAGACATCCCCGGAGCTTCAGGAAGCAAATAGGGCTATGTTACCCTTTATTGAAGATCCTTTCGCGGAGAAGTTCAAAAATGCTAGAAAAGCATTGAATGCCAATCTGGGCCTTCTTTTTAATAAAACAAGCCAGATGGCAGATCGGGGGGCAAAAATAATTGTATGGTCCGAAGCCATCGGATTTATCATTAATTCTCAGGAGGACGGGGTTATTGAAAGGGCAAAAGCTTTGGCTAAAGAAAAACAAATATATCTCTTCATGTCACTTGGTGTTGTCAATCCCGGGCCATATAATCCTGAACGATTGTTGCTGGTTAATAAAACAATAACCCTGACTCCAGAGGGAGAGGTAGCTAATGTTTATCTGAAAAGCAATCCGGTGCCATTTGCTGAACAGGATTACGGGTCGGATGATATTATCCCGCTTATAGACACTCCCTACGGTAAGCTTTCCCCGGTTATTTGCTACGATGCCGATTTTCCACACTTTTTAAAACAAACCGGCAAAATAGGAACAGATATTTTATTGGTGCCATCAGGAGACTGGAAGGCCATAGATCCTTACCATGCCTATATGTCAAGCCTTAGGGGGATTGAAAATGGGATGTCTGTAATAAGGCCGGTATCGCGTGCTACTTCCATTGCGACGGATCCTTACGGTGGTTTACTCGGAAGCACTGACTTCTACAGCTCAAAGGAGAAAACTTTAATGGTCATTGTTCCAATTCATGGAATAAATACCATATATAATCGTATTGGAGATCTCCTGCCTTTTTCAGCCATGGTCTTTATCGCATACATCCTGATAGAGATGTTATTAAAAATCTTTAAAAAAGAAAAAACATTACCGAATAAGCAAAAGACAAAGGTAGTGGGAGTTTAGTACAACTTAAAACTATTACCAATATTTGGCCTAATGGTGCCTGGTGTTTAGTCTTATCCAGGCCTTATAAGGTCGATTTTTCTTTTTGTAATTCCATCCTTACATTTTCCGTTGGAAAATTGTTACTAATTCATCTGGGGATATGAGCATTATCTTTCTTTTTATATTTAAACCTGCATTGCTACTATGTTTATATGGTTTGTTTCAATTATATTTAACAAAACCGTAAACCTTATTTGACCAATGTCACTCCTTTTGTTGACCTCCATTCGAAAAAATTACCCTTCATTAAGCCTGGCATCAACTTGCATCATTCTCTCTCTTGCTCTGGCCTTATCCTCCTGCAAATCAATGGGGCCCAAAACTATTCCGCAGGATAGTTTCAATTATAACCAGCGTATAGCAAACCATGAGAACGAACAAATGTTGCTGAATATCGTCCGCCTGAGGTATTTGGAAATGGCCCGTTTTATGAATGTGTCCTCCGTAATTAATTCATACACCCGTGGCGGTTCAGCAGGCGTTAGCGGGGGCGCAAATCCTGTTGGGAATTCAATTGGTGGGAATATTTCCTCAAATTGGTCGGACCGCCCCACGATTACATATACCCCAATGACCGGTCAGGCATTTTCACAAAGTCTGCTTACCCCACTCCCTCCTTCTGTGATCTTTTTTTTGATTCAGTCCGGATGGTCTGCGGAACGACTGATGCGATTGACCAATTCTATGATCAATGGAATCCACAATGAGATTGGAACACCCGGGGAACAAAGGCAGAGCGACCCCGAGTTTAACGAATTGCTTGAGGTTCTCCACCAGCTCCAACGCGCCGGTGCTCTAGGCATGCATTTCAGAGGTGATTGGCCCAAGGTGGATGTAGATATTATCCTTCCCGAGAGGCCCCGAACGGACTCTGTTCAGAGGGCCATTACTAAATTCAAGGAACTTTTGCAGTTGGATCAGGAAATGAACATTTTCGATATTGAATATGGCGTAGTCGTTGAAAGGAAAAATCAAATTATAGTTCAGACACACTCCATCCTGGAAATGATGTCTAATATTTCCT
>NZ_CAMYIP010000225.1 GCF_947258525.1 uncultured Eudoraea sp. | reverse complement strand
CCACTAATAAATCCGAACTGCACTGCGGAGGTAAGATGTCCAAGCGCTTGCACACTAAGATCGAAATTAGTCCTCAGATCATCCAACACTCCATTTCCCGCAAACCACAAAGAGATACAGCAGAATTGCGAAAAGATAATAAGGAATAGAATGTGTTTTGACTTTACCACTGTGCTTTTACTACAACTTATTTAAAGGCAGGCTTAGGGTAGCGCTTTCAATATAGTACTACTAAGCGACTTTAGTATCTGCAATTCCTGTATAAATCAAAAAATTATCTTTTGGTTGGTTATACAAACCGCTTTCTGATACTTGTTGGTGCCTGTAAGTTGACTTAACATAAAATGGGCAACGCTTGCGCGCGATATCATTTTGGTTATTAAATAATGTCCAACCTTTGTACCATGATGGTAATTCGTCCTCAATTTTCCATTCGTTAATTGACCGGGACGAACAATTGTCCAATCTAAGTTACTTCCCATTATTAGTTGTTCCTGTTTGGATTTGTCCAAGAAGTAGAAAAATAGAATTACGGGAATAGTAAACAGGGTGTAGTATAATCCAAGTTTAAATTTACTGTCATTTATACCGAGGGACGTAATACAAATAAAACGGTTTACCCGATTTTTGCGCATAGCATTTATAATATTTTTTGTTCCTCTTGAAAGAATGGTGGTCTTAATAAAGAATCGTTTGTGGCCAAGTGCAGAAAGGACAGCGTCTTGTCCCTTAAAAGAATCTTCAATACTTTTTGGAATAAGTACATTCCCTTTTACGATACTTAAACTTGGGTTATCGATTTTTAATTTTCTGGGTTTTCTTACTATAGCGGTTATTTGGTGTCCTTGGGTGAGCCCTTGCTCAATTATTTTTCTACCAGTTTTACCAGTTCCCCCAATTATAAGAAGCCTCATACTATTAAGTTTTACTAGGTAAAATTCTAATAATAGATGATTTAGTCAAATATTTTTTGACTGAAGTGTCAATAATTAAGGACGAAATGCTTTATAGAATTGTAGCCAAGGTGTTCGTGTTTGATTTGTGCGGAATCAGGCGTAAGTAAGATTCGGCTGCAAATCAGATGTTGGTTTAAAGTTAGAAATTTTAATTGATGTTAATGTAAAGCATGAATTATAAATGTTGTTGTGTGTTTACTTTTTTTAATTATGTCCATGGATTATATGAGCCAAAATTCCATATGTACCCTTCCGGATCTTGACAACTGTATCCACGACCACCATAGTCCTCGTCTTTTATATTTAATACTATTCTTGCTCCAGCTTTAATTGCCCTACTATAATGGTCATCGATTTCTTCAACAATGATATACGGAGTTTGCGTATTAATTCCATTTAAGTCATTAGGTGTTTTGACGAATTTACCATATTCGTTATCATTTTCAGACCCTAACATGATCATAGCATTACCAAAATTTAACTGTGCATGAGCGATAGTTTCATTTTCACCTGGCACAACCAAATGCTTTTCAAATCCGAAAGCATTACATAGCCACTCAATTGCTGCTGGAGCATCTTTGTATCTCATTGTTGGAATTATAACAGATCCGGTTTGTTTCATTTAATTTTTTTTTAATCTTGTTTTGTAGCTTACACACAACTCCTTGTATGCATACTAATATACCTCTTTATGGCAATAATATTTCGGATAAGAATAGCTTTCGTGACTTTTTATCAGGATACTTAAATCATGCCTTCGTATTCAATACGGTTGATTCGTTTTGGTAGAAATCCTGAGACCTGTTACCTAAACTTGCCGACATTCATTTTATGTAAATATGCATTAAATAGAGGAGCTACATTGTTGTAACCAACACGAGCAAGATGCCTGTCTCGTCCTTCATTTCATTTCGGACGACAAGCCCTCCTTCATTACATTTTGGCCGATAAAGCAGGCTCGCGCTAGCGAGGGCATTGCGTATAGGTGTTGTTGTGTGCCGTTTTTGCTTATTGTTTTTCAATTCAATCTATAATTTCAATTGCTATTTCATCAAGCCAAACTGTGCCAAAATCTCTTAGGTGAACACTATAGGTAATGGAATACGCGCTTTCGGGCACATAGGCCTCAATAGCAATCTGCTCCCATTCAGCACTTTGAATTTTAAAAGCATCTAGACTGTCAAACAGCGGAGGTAGGCCGACATAGGTTTGGTTTATTGTGTTTTGTTCTATAAGCAAGTGTAGAAGCCCAAAGCTGGTTGTATTGGCTTTTGCCATCGCTTTTAAACGTATTGTTTTACCCCTATACGGGCATGCATCTATAACTTGAAATACGTTGGGGCCTATCTCGCCATATGCAGGGCCATCTTGTCTGTGAATCTTTAAGGATTTTTTGCCGCTGAACGCATCGTCATTGGTGCTCATGGTTACTCCTAATCGTTTGAACTTAGACCAAGCAATCCATCCTTTTGGTGTTTCACCTAGGTTGCTTTCTTCAAAATTTAAATTTGTTGGGCGTTCAAGTTTTTTATTAAACAACCAAGCATGATCGTAATCTGATTTATCAATGGGCACGGTAGCTGTTGTTTTATCGAAAAAAAGAAGGGCGTCAAATTCTGTTGAAAGCTTGTGCAACTGGTAATAGTCTTCGGACTTGCTTTGATTGTAAAACCCCCAGGAATATCTTGTGAGTATGGGTTTATTAAACCAGTCATAAATGGGCCCATTTTTAGGGAGATTAGAGAAGTCTAAAAACGCATTCGATAAATTCGCATTTATCAAGGTATGTTCTAAAGAGCCTTCTTTGGCGCTACCAACATTAAAAGTTTTAAAACCAGCCGAAGGTATATTTTCATCTAAAGCTGAAAACTCACCTTGATTGTAAAAAAGACCAACGATTTTAAGTTGAGCGCCATACCATTTTTTAAGATGGAAGCCCATGCATTTATAATCATCATAATCCAAACCTTCATTATCTTTTTTAGCAATAATCATATTGCTAACATGAAAATTGTGTGCCCAAACAATCATTTTAGAATCTTCACCTTCATAGTCTAATGTCCACCTAATATTTTCGGCTTGACCGTAGTCTCTATTGTAATCCCCACCAACCCAATCAGAAATATAAATTTCGATTTGCCTTGCATGCTGTTTAGCCAATTGGTATTCTTTTAAGCTAGTATTACCCACATAGGTTTCCTTGTTGTCTTTAAGAGCCTGCACTACTTTTTGAATTTTCTTTACCGACAAAGAATCATATTCTTTAGGAATCCATTGTCTCCTTCCTAATGCTCGTGGATCTGAAAACGGAAATTCGAGAATACCTAATTCAGGACGTACGGCTTTCTCAAGTATTGGATCTGCCTTTTTCAAGTACTCCAACATCACTCTTGCAGCCCGTTGCGGGTCTTGGGGGTCGAATCCATAGAATTTAACTTTGCGTTTATTTTCCGGGTTCGCATTATAAGAACGCATCCATTTAATGAGCTCCAAGACCTCTTGGGTATCCCAGGTCCAAAAGTAAATCCCGGCAAGTGCCTTTTCAGGGTCACCGATACCATCTACTACATAACGATTAACATCGAAAGCCTCACCAAAGGGACATTCCAAGGCAAAAATATTGAAGCCCTTTTCGGTAACCAGATATTCTAAAAGGCGGTGTTTTAGCTGAAAGACTTCACGGTTGCCGTGAGTTGGCTCCCCCAATGATACGATCCGGGCATCTTCTATGATATCACCGATGGGTTTGAGATCTTCAAAACCACTACTCGCCTCTACGGTTTCAATTGAGATTGCGTTTTCGGCTATCCATTCCCTAACTTGATCTTCTGTTGATCTATTATTGCAAGAAGACAGTAGTAATAATATTATACTGAGTAAGCTAAATGGTTTCATGTTAGTTAATTTAATGGCATACCACTCGTTATATGCATACTAATATACCTCTGCCATTACTATATCCAGGAACTTGCCTTTGGAAAATTAAGTATTGTACTTGTCATCTTCTGAAAGGATTTTGTATTCGTAGAGTGTCATTGTACTAAATTAATTATGTTGATTGCAACTCGGCCTTAATGTCTTCCAATACCTGCAAGGCCTTTTGGCGACTGTTCAAAAATGTCTGGCAGCTCCAAGATATGTTATCTAGCAAAATGTGGAGCTTTGAAGTTATTACAGTATCATTTTTAAATAATTCTATAATGCCTTTCACATCTCTTACCCTTCTGCTATCTATTTGGTGTTGATCGAGTAAGAAATCTCTTATTTGCAACGATATATCAAGTTTGTATTCCCAAGACCGACCAACATACCTAGTATCAGTATAGATGTAATATTCATTGATTTTCTTTTTGAGTTCTTCATTTTTCAATGAAGAGAATAATCCAGTAGAATTAAACTCACTAATAGCTGATTCATTTATAATTGACCCAGCTGGGCCATTATCTAAGACAGATAAACAAGTTCTAATATATTCCTCATCATATTCTTCGGGAATTGGTTTGTCCCACATAAAAGACCATTGATTATTTGGAAATTTATGGTAGTCATATTCGTAAATGAGAATTTCTTCTTCAGCCAGTCCTAATAAGTATTTTACAGCATGTAATCGAAATCCTTCTTGGGCCAAAAGATGTTCATAGCTTTTTACATCACTTTCGATCGCACCAATAAGATTAGTTAATTGAGCTTGTACATTCTCCTGGGTCTTGATTTTTTCATTCCAATTATTAATCTGCAAGGCAATTAATATCCCGACTACAACCAATACAATCTCCCCAATAGCATATCTCCAATATTTGAAGAACTGATTATCGTCAGCCAGTTTTTTGCGAATGCGTCTAAAGAAATTAATCATAGTATTTGTTTTAAATGCCAGCGCGGCAGGCTGGCCCATTCACTAAAAACATTCACTGAATGTTTTTTTAACGCTCTGTCCTCTAAAGAAGTTGATCATAGAAAGGAAGTGGTTGGTTGTTCTTCCTAAGGTAAGGAATTATTCTATTTGACTTTAAATCCCATTCACTATTCAATACGGTTGATTCGTTTTGGTAGAAATCGTGAGACCTGTTACCTAAACTTGCCGAAATTCATTTTACATAAATATGCATTAAAAAGAGGAGAAAATAGACGTGGTTTAAACGTAGTCGTAAACATTAGATACAAAAAAAGGAGCTACATTGTTGTAACCAACACGAGCAAGATGCCTGTCTCGTCCTT
>NZ_CAMYIP010000224.1 GCF_947258525.1 uncultured Eudoraea sp. | reverse complement strand
ACGGTGCTGCAAAGCAGGAAATTCTTGACCTTGAATGGGCAAAGATAGATTTCGAGTTCAAAGGCACCGGTCTTATTAACCTGTTCAGAACCAAGAACAAAAGGGAACGCACCGAGTTCCTGATGCCCCGCACGAAAAAAGCCCTTCTAAACTGGAAAGCCCACCTTGAGTATATGAGGCACAGAAGGAAGATAACCGAAATCAAGTCAAACCACGTATTTTGTAGGCTGGACGGCACGCCTCTCAAGTCTTTTAATAAGGCATGGTGGCATTCGCTCAAAGTTGCGGGTATCACAAACTTCCATTTTCATGATCTAAGGCACACATTCTGTTCCAACCTGATTCTGTCAGGTGCAGACCTCAAAGATGCCAAGGAAATGATCGGTCATTCCGACATCTCTATGACTGACAGGTACACACATTTGACCACCCAAAGACACCTCCAAAACCAACGTAATCTCTCTGAACATTACACTGGGGTAGACATAGGGTAGACAAAACGCAAAAAACGCCGATTTCAGAGGAAATCAGCGTTTCGTAAGTACTTGATTTTATTGGTCGGGGCGAGAGGATTTGAACCTCCGACTTCCTGCTCCCAAATTATATCGACCCCGATACAATTAACCCTATAACTTATTGAAATAACAGCATTTCTACGGCCACTTGATCTTTTTTATGCCTTGTGCATGCTGTGCACGCTGTGAATAATTACGCATAGTTACGCATGCCGTCGGCACAAAAGGGTAGACAAAGGGTAGACAGAGCAGGAAGGCAAATTTCATTCCGATACCGCCTCTGCGATCAGTACTATCAGTTCAATAGCTTCATCTATATTGAACGCACCAGCACCATTTTGCGGTCAGCATAAAAAAGGTCGAAAAAATCCCTGATTGCGGGTTTTCTTCTGGTTAGTGCTGCACGGACTTTTTCTGCATAGGCCTCCTTCATATCCATTGCTTGAACAGTAAAAACGGGAAGCAGGGGCTGACCACTAAATGGATTCACAACAATTGTTCGGGCCTCACCTGTCACTGAGGAAAGGAGGAGCGGTTCACGGATGCCGATTTCTATCTTTATTTTCTCCTGCTTGTTTATTACAGTCGAAGGATACTCGAGATATCCGATGTATTGTCGCGATTCATTGTGGCCCCGAAATGTCGTTGAGACAGCTATCCCTGGAATTGCTGAAGGCAGTTCATCAAAAATTCCCTTCACTGGATTCATTTTAGAGCGTCTCTGATTTCGCGGAGCGTCCACGGAAACCGGAATGATCAAATCCAGATCTTCACTGAGGCGGTAGAAATCCGCATAGACCTTGCTCAGGCAGGTCCCTCCTTTGAAAACAAGGGATGTCTCCTGGTCAAAGATATGATGTAAAATTAACGAGCAATAGTAGTCTTTTTCGATCAGGCTTGCTGTAAATCCAGTAACAGCCTCTGAATATGACAAAGATTCACGGAAGATGTCCGGATCCATATCGTGAGGGTTTGGTAAGCTCGCTTCATCCATTAACAATAACCCCCCACTTTCGGATGATTTTTCCCTTGGTGGATCTGCCTGGAATCCAGGGAATCAGGGAACTCGAAGTGCTAAGTTGGCGCTGAAGCGGATTTATCATTTGTGGATTCCGCATAAAAGTATCCAACAAATACCCGATTCGCCTGATCGTCGCTATATTTCCATACTTGGCCGTAACATCGACTAATTCTGATGCAAGTTCGGATTCGTTTTCAATCTCCCCTTTTATCCAGCCATATCCCCGGGGCAGGCTATTAAAGCGAGACCAGTCGTAAACAGCATCCATAAGGGCACGAGCCTTTGAAGAGTATATCATTTCTCTATCCTCGCCGGTCCTCACGGCATTGATGGATCCCAGGCGTTCGTCAGCGACTTTGATGAATTGAAATGATAGTTTCCCCACCAAGCGTTTCCCTGAAATACGGTTATTGTAAAGATAGGTCACGCTTGGAATTTGATCATCAAGTCCGTAAAAATTGAAGGCTGTTGGCCCACAGATCTGATATTTGCCTTTCTCCATCTCCATGAGCTTCTGAAGAATC
>NZ_CAMYIP010000223.1 GCF_947258525.1 uncultured Eudoraea sp. | reverse complement strand
CTCACGTTCTTTTTTCTTATTCATGATGGTTGATTTTTTGAGGCCGGAGACCTCAATAACATGGTGTTCAGTAAGCGTAGCTATAGATAAGGAATACATCCTAGGGAAACCATCTGTAAAGGATTACCAAAACCGACTAATTTAACGTAGCAATATTGAATTATATGCTGATCTGCTGTTTTGCAGCTAGTGGTTCAAGAACTTCCAGGGCCTTATTTACAGATTTAATACCATCGAAAATTAAAAGCAATCTAAGGCCGTTACGCGTTTGTTTTTCTTTTAACCTGCATGTTTCACTATGCTGTTGTACATAGGAAAGGACATTGGAGAATTCCCGGCTTTGATAAAAAGCAGACTCCTGGTCTGAGATAAAATAGCCCATTAGGCTACCTTTTTTTAGAACTACTTTTTCCAATCCTATACCGGTGGCCATCCACTTTATTCGTACTGAATTCAACAAATCCTCTACCTGCGTTGGATATGCGCCAAACCTGTCGATTAATTGAGACTCAAATTTTTGAAGCTCTTCTTCAGTCTTAAGGGTGTTAAGTTCGGTATAGAGGTTTAATCGTTCGGTGGTATTGTTAATATAATCATCCGGGAATAGCAATTCAAAATCTGAATCGAGCTGGGTTTCCTTCACAAATATTTTATCCTTTCCTTCAGTTTCCTCATAAAGCTCCTTGAATTCATTTTCTTTTAACTCTTCAATAGCTTCCGCTAATATTTTTTGATAAGTTTCAAACCCAATTTCGTTTATAAAGCCACTCTGTTCGCCACCCAGCAGGTCTCCGGCACCGCGAATTTCCAGGTCCTTCATTGCAATGTTAAAACCACTCCCCAATGCGGTATACTGTTCCAATGCCTGAATTCGCTTCCTGGCATCAGGGGTCATTACTTCATATGGTGGTGTAATGAAATAACAAAATGCCTTTTTGTTACTTCTGCCAACGCGTCCCCGCATTTGATGAAGATCACTTAATCCAAAGTTATTGGCATTATTTATAAAGATGGTATTTGCATTAGTCACATCCAAACCACTTTCAACAATGGTTGTAGAGACCAGGACATCAAACTCTCCATTCATAAAGGCCAGCATTAAAGATTCTAATTTTCTGCCTTCCAATTGCCCATGGCCAATACCTATTTTTGCATCGGGCACCAAACGCTGAATCAATCCGGCTACCTCCTTAATATTTTCTATTCTATTGTGGATAAAGAATATTTGCCCACCTCTTTGAATTTCATAAGAGATTGCATCGCGAATAATTTCTTCACTAAATTGTATCACCTGACTTTCAATAGGGTACCTGTTTGGGGGTGGTGTATTTATAACGGATAGATCCCTTGCCGCCATTAAACTAAACTGCAGTGTTCTCGGAATTGGGGTAGCCGTTAATGTAAGCACGTCTACATTTTCTTTTATTGATTTTAATTTATCTTTTACTGCAACTCCGAATTTTTGTTCTTCGTCAACAATAAGTAGTCCCAGATCTTTAAACTCTACATTTTTGCTGGCCAACTGATGTGTACCTATTATGATGTCAATCTTACCGGATTTTAATTCATCCAGTATGATGCGCTTCTCTTTTGCTGTTCTAAAACGATTCAGATAATCTACCTTAACAGGCATATCTTTTAATCGTTTAGTGAATGTTCTGTGGTGTTGAAAAGCGAGTATGGTGGTAGGAACCAGCACCGCTACTTGTTTGCCATTTACGGCAGCTTTAAATGCAGCCCTGATAGCGACTTCGGTTTTTCCAAATCCCACATCGCCGCAAACCAGCCTGTCCATAGGCCTTTCACTTTCCATATCTTTTTTGATATCCTCTGTGGCAGTGCTTTGATCCGGAGTATCCTCATAGATAAAAGAGGCTTCCAGTTCCAGCTGAAGGTAACTGTCCGGGGCGTATTGAAAACCTTTGTCCAGTCTTCTTTTTGCATAGACCTTGATAAGATCGAAGGCTATTTTTTTAACCCTTGACTTGGTTTTTTGTTTAAGCTTTTTCCATGCCGCTGACCCCAGTTTGTAAATTTTGGGTACTGCTCCATCTTTTCCATTGTATTTGGAGATCTTGTGCAAGGAGTGAATGCTAACATATAGAATGTCTCGTTCACCATACATTAATTTGATAGCTTCCTGTCGTGGTCAATGTGCGTTACATAATCGCCAACTTCTAATTTGTTGAGATCCTTTAAAGTAATGGCCTGTTTTTTGGCATAACCGTTCCTCAAATGGAATTTGTGATAACGCTCAAAAATCTGATGGTCTGTGTAGCATGCTACCTTCAGATCATGGTCTACAAAACCCTGATATAATGGAAATACCCTGGTTTTATAATGTACATTTTCATCTACTTCATCAAAGATATCATGGAATCTTTTGGTTTGTACATCTGAAGAGCAGAAAATATAATTTTCATAACCTTTGTCGTTGTTATCGTTGAGATTAGCAATAAGCAAATCAAATTTCTTATTGAAGGAAGGTTGAGGTGTTGTATTAAAATCTACATTCTCAGAATTAGGCATATGACCAAAATGCCCTATGATGGCCATGGTAAAAGTTGCTAATTGCTCTTTTAGCAAGTCGGAATTGGTGAATAATTCTTCAGGTTCAGAATGTTTTATTTCCGAATCAAGTTCACCAAAAGTCTTTTTGGCTTTTTCAAAAAACAAATCTATCCTGCTATATATTAATTCAGGGTTTTTAAGGAAAATTACGGTATCTGGACTTATATATTTAAGGAAACTTTCGCGACTTTCATTCAGGTGTTTATTTTCTACATTTGGAATTATCCTGATCCGACTTACTTTATTGGTAGATAATTGGGTTTCTACGTCAAAGGTCCGAATGCTCTCTACTTCATCACCAAAAAATTCTATACGATACGGTTCATCATGGGAAAAAGAAAAGACATCCAGAATTCCACCACGTACAGAGAATTCTCCCGGCTCGGTTACAAAATCCACGCGTTTAAAGTGATACTCAAAAAGCACTTCATTTAGAAAGTCCAATGAAATAGTATCAGACTGATTTATTTTAAGGGTATTTTTAGTAAGTTCTTTTCTGGTGACCACTTTTTCAAAAAGTGCGTCGGGGTATGTGACTATAACAGCGGGTTTTTTCCGGGAATTTATTCGGTTTAAAACTTCTGCCCTAAGTAAAACATTTGCATTATCGGTTTCTTCGATCTGGTATGGTCTTCGATAACTTCCCGGATAGAAAAGCACCTCAGTTTCATTTATCAGTTGCTCCAGATCATTAAGCACATAGGCCGCTTCTTCCTTATCACTTAAAACAACAAGGAAAGGCCGATCTGTTTTGTTAAAGATTGCTGAGGTTACAAACGAAATAGCAGATCCGCTAAGTCCATTTAAAGCAATATTAGGCTGGTTTTGGCCAATAAAATCCCTCAGTTTCCCTAGTTGGGGAGACTGTGCGTACAGTTGCTGCAATGAAGATTTGGTCAACCGTTAAATTTTGTGCAAATATAAATGCTGAATCAATGACAGACCAAAAAGATTGGTTTAAATTTTTAATATAGTATTGTCAGCAATCGCAAAAACCTCGTCTGTATCTTTTTTCTTCATAGTATAAGTTCCTGTAAATTTCCCAAAAGCTGGAAGGATTAACTGGTCTTGTGTTTTGAAGAAGCAAGGAAGGCGAAGTGATTGTTTCCCTTTTCCTCTAAGCTTAATTGCAGGATGAATGTGACCAGAAAAATTAAAATAGCCTTGTCGTTCTTCCGGATGGTGTGTGAGCAGAAATTTTTCAGAGGTTAATTCAGTTACTACCTGAATGCCTATTCGCTCATATCTCAGGGGTGAAATGATATCGTGATTCCCCCTCACCAGAATATATTTGAGATCATAATTCCCAATCCATTTTTCAAAGAGTTCCCATTCCCTGTTTAAAGAAGAATGAAACAAATCACCTAAAAAGCAAACTACTTCGGGGTTAAAAAAAGCAATAGTCGCATCCAGCAAATCAAAATTTTTGTAAATGGCTTTCTGTGGTATGGCAGCACCGAATTTTCTAAAATGGGTAATTTTACCCAAATGCACATCACTAATTAAAAGGGTTGACTGCTCCTTCCAATACAGCGTACCGCTTGGATGCAAAATAAAATTCTGATCGAGGATCTGAATGGTTTGTGTCATTTTATCAAAGATAGATAATGCAATGATTATGAAAGAAATGATTTCCTATACCACTTGCCATTTCTTCGATTAATCATTTGCTTTTGGTTAAAATGGCGGTCATTCTCTTAATACGGTCTGTCAACTTTTCACTGGATAGTTTTTCTCTCAACCTGTCCGTGATTAAAGGGAAAGAGAAGGGGGTAGGAGACGTACAAGGCCTCCATACGATATTTTGTCCTGCAATACGTTCCAGGGCAATTCGCAACCGACCTTCTTCTAACTGATGCTCAAAGGTCTCCCTGAAGGCCTGTCGAAATAGTAGGTTGTCCGATTCATAATCCTTGAATACATCGAACAGCAGCTGTGAATTACTCTGCAAATGTTTCATTTTGATTCCTTTTTCGGGGTATCCTGTAAAAACCATTCCACTTATCACTGCGATATCACGGAATTTACGCCTGGCCATCTCAGTTGAATTCAAGCTTTTTTGAAGATCATCAAGCAAAAAGGAGGTTGTAAATAAATCATTATCCAGAATCTGTTGCATATCTACTTCCTTATCTGACAGAAGTTCAAAACCGTAGTCATTGAATGCCAGTGAAAAAGTAATTGGAGATAACAGGCTAATTCTGTAGCTCAGCAAACTGCCCATTGCTTCGTGTACAAATCTCCCTTCAAAAGGATAAAAAATATGGTGGTACCCCTCGCGGGTTTGAAAAGTTTCTATCAAAAACTCATTGGGCTTAGGAACGATACTTTCCAATTGTTGCCTGGTAAAAATTGATTTAAGCGCCCTGATTTCAGCAGACTGTTCTTTTTCATTCAATTGTACTGAATAAAGTTCTTCCCTAAGCAATTTTGACATCTGGGCAGATAATGTTAATCTGCCTCCCATCCATGCGGGGACTTTTGAAGATTTTTTGGAAGAATTCCTAACCTGAGCCTGCATTTCCTTGATGCGTATAAATTCCAGGTTTCTGCCTGCAAATGTAAATACATCACCCCGCTTTAATTTTGAAATGAAATGTTCTTCAATAGTTCCTATATATCCCCCTTTTTGATAACGAACAGTAATATTGGAGTCGCCTACAATTGTACCAATCTGAAAGCGATGCCTCATGGCAACTCCGCGATTGGTTACTTTGAATTTTCCGTTTTCATCTACCTCTACCTTTTTATATTCATCATAGGATTGCAGACTTTGACTTCCCAGGACAATAAAGTTTAACAGCCAGTGCCATTCATCGGTCGTAATACTTTGGTAGCAAAAGGTTTGCTTAATTTCCGGATAAATTTGGTCCGGAAAAAAACCATCTGAAATGGCAAGAGTAACCAAGTACTGTAGTAAAACATCAAAACTATTAAGGTAGGGGATCCTGTCTTCAACTGCTTTTTTTTCTGCAGCCTGTTTTAGAGCAGAAGCCTCTACAAGTTCAATAGCATGCGTAGGAAGAAAATAAATTATACTTTCTTCGCCCGGCCTGTGACCACTTCTTCCCGCTCGTTGCATAAAGCGTGCAACTCCTTTGGGACCTCCAATTTGAACCACAGTTTCCACCGGCGCAAAATCTACACCCAGATCCAGACTCGAAGTGCAAACCACTGCTTTGAGACTTTCATTTCGTATTGCTTGTTCTACCCATTGTCTGGTTTCCTTATTAATACTTCCGTGATGCATGGCAATTTCACCGGCTAATTCCGGATGTTTTTCCAGGATTTTTTGAAACCAGATTTCGCATTGGCTTCTGGTATTTGTAAATAGCAGGGTTGTTCTGCTGTTGTTGATTATAGGAATAACTTCATCAAGCAGGCGAAGGCCCAAATGACCGCGCCAGGGAAAAGTTTCCATCTCTTTGGGAATAATACTCTTTACTGTAATCTTTTTTTTGAGATTGGCTCTGATCAGTACTGAATTTTCATGGGCAGATGATCCGGGACCCAACAGTACTTCTCTGGCCTGCTCAAGATTGCCAATCGTGGCCGATATACCCCAAATACGCAATTCTTTTGTAATTCCCTTAAGTCTTGATAGTCCAAGCTCTGTCTGTACCCCTCGTTTGGTGCCCAGCAATTCATGCCATTCATCCACTACTATTGCAGAACAGTTCTCAAAAATCGTATCATATCCTTTTGTGGCAAGAAGCAATTGAAGACTTTCGGGAGTGGTGATGAGCAGGTCGGGCATACTTCTCCTTTGCTTCGCTCTTTCAGCAGTAGAGGTATCTCCGGAACGGATGCCAACGGTAAGTTGTGTGTCTAAATCGTGGATTACCCTTTCTGCGGATTGCTTTATTTCCTGTGACAACGCCCTTAAAGGAGTAATCCAAATGGCTTTAAGTCCTTTCTTATGCTTTGTCTTATATTCAGGGTTATTTTTAAGATAGTTCAGGACTATTGGAAACCACAATGCATATGTTTTGCCACTCCCCGTGGGAGCATTAAGCAGTCCGTGTTTTCCTTCTAAAAAAGCCGACCAGGTTTTTAATTGAAATGGATGAGGTGTCCAATTTTGTTGCCTAAACCAATCTTCTGCCAGATTATAAAGTTGTTGTTTTGTCATTCTTTTCTTTCCGGCTTTTGTTTTTTTTCATGCAACTATTTAAGTATACACATGCATTATTTATTGGTGTCCTATCTTGCTTTTATCAAGGGTTGTTTTTCTCCTGAATTAGATTTGACATTATTAAAAATATGACCCAGTCAGGAGCTCTGTGAAATTACAACTTTCTCATTGAAACCAATCGGGAATATAGATCGTAAATTTGAGAGAATTTATTAAATATTTTGAATATTTATTCAAAGTATGACCTTTAAAAAAAGTATCTTTACAGTTTAAATTTTAGTACTGTTTTATGGCCATAGTAGATTTATACTTTCATAGTGAACATAGGCGAAATTTAGCTCATTTCGCTTCTTTAGCATCTCTTGCAGCTGTTGATGGGGAGATCAATCGCGGAGAAAAAGGCTTATTAGACCGTTTTGCCCGTAAGCTGGATATTACCCCTAAGGAATATAAGGAAGTAATGAAGAAGTCTAACCAATATCCTATTACTCCTTCGAACAGTTTGGAGGAACGCCTTGAACGCTTGTATGATCTATTTAGATTAATTTATGTGGATCATAATGTGGAAGATGAGGAGATGGCATTGCTAAAAAAATACGCCATTGGATTGGGATTTCCAGTTAAAAAAGCCAACCACATCGTAGAAAAGTCTGTGGCAATATTTAGTGGAAGATTTAATTTTGAGGATTATCTCTATATCCTCAAACATTAGCAGAAATCGTAAAATAATAGAAGGCTTAACCGTTTGACTCGGCTCGTTGTCTGGCCATAAACTCCTCAGCTTTTTCAACCATTCTTGGGCTACCGCAAAAGAAAGGTACGCGTTCGTGCAATTCTTTTGGTTGAATTTCCATTATTCTTGTATACCCATCACTCGCTTTTCCATTCGCTTGTTCTGCAATAAATGCCATAGGATTACATTCGTAGAGTAGTCGCAATTTACCATTTGATGCAATGCTGCTTTTAGGATACATATAGATGCCACCCTTTATCATATTCCTGTGAAAATCTGAAACCAGGGAACCAATATATCTTGAAGTATATGGCCTGTCCTCTTCTTCTAACTGGCAGTATTTAATATAATCCTTTACACCCTGAGGAAAATGAATATAGTTACCTTCATTAACCGAATATATTTTACCTGTTTCAGGATACTGCATATCTGGATGTGAAAGATAAAATGTACCTATAGCCGGATTTAATGTAAAACCGTTAACACCATGTCCCGTAGTATATACGAGCATAGTTGAGGTCCCATATACTACATAGCCTGCAGCTACCTGATTTATGCCCGGCTGAAGAAAATCTTCAAGGGTAACCGGGGTTCCCACAGGAGTAATTCTTCTATAAATGGAAAAGATGGTACCAACAGAAACGTTTACGTCAATATTAGAAGAACCATCTAAGGGGTCAATAAGGACCACATATTTGTTTTGATGCCTTTCGTCATGGCTATTAATGGATATAAAATCGTCTTCCTCCTCTGACGCAATACCACAAACTATTTCCCTGTTTTTTAAGGTCTGAATAAATTTATCATTCGCAAGCACGTCAAGTTTTTGCTGATCTTCACCCTGTATATTAGTATCACCGGCCGCGCCCAGGATATCCACAAGTCCGGCCTTATTAACTTCATGATTCACTACCTTGCTGGCAAGTCTTATTGCGTTTATCAGTCTGGAAAATTCTCCTGAAGAGTATTGGAATGAAGCCTGATTTTCTATGACAAATTCGCCAAGAGTTTTATTTTTTTTATCCATACAGGAAGCTTGTTTTATTTAAGTACAAATATCGGTTATTTTGTTAAACTATAAGGTTTTCGTAAACTCGTAATTTTTTAAATATATAACTTTGTGTTTTATTTGTAACAATCATGAAATATCAAATCAGAGAATCAGTTGCAGAAGATATGCCAGCTGTTTTAAAATTAATAAAGGAATTGGCAATATTCGAGAGAGAGGCTCATGCTGTGGAGATGACAACAGAACGACTGATTAAGGATGGTTTTGGAAGTGAAAAACTATTTCATTGTTTTGTAGGGGTTATAGATAAGAATGTTGAAGGAATGGCCTTGCTATATCCAAGGTACTCAACCTGGAAAGGTCCGGTAATACATTTAGAAGACCTGATTGTTTCAGAAGGATTCCGTGGTAGCGGCCTGGGGACGGCCCTGTTAAATGAAGTTGTAAAATATGGAGCGCAATTGGGCGTTAAACGTATATCCTGGGACGTGCTCGACTGGAATAGTCCTGCTATTGAGTTTTATGAAAAGAAAGGAGCCAAAGTATTGCGTGATTGGGATGTGGTACATTTAGATGAAAAAGGGATTCAAGAATATTTAAGCAACTTATGAGAGTATTTAAGTTTGGAGGAGCATCGGTTAAAGATGCCAATGGAATCAAAAATTTAGTAAGAGTTCTTGAAGAGACAGGACATCAGAATACATTTTTAGTGGTTTCGGCGATGGGAAAAATGACCAATGCGATGGAGGCCGTAGTTAAAGCATATTTTGATGAACGTATTGGGCTAAAAAGTGCTCTTGAAGAAGTAGTGTTGTATCACCAGAATATACTGGAAGAACTATTTAAAAATAAAAAGCATCCGGTTTATCAAAAAGTTAACCTTCTGTTCGAAGAGGTCAATGGCTTTTTAGCCTGGAACAAATCGCCCAATTACAGTTTTGTTTATGACCAGGTAGTTGGCTATGGGGAATTACTTTCAACCACTATAGTGAGTATGTATCTCAATGAAGTAGGAATTAAAAATTACTGGATTGATATTCGGGATTTTATAAAGACGGATGACAATTACAGAGACGGAAGAGTAAACTGGGAAAAAACGCAAAAGTCTATTGAAGACGGGGTTGAAAAGAATAAATTATATATTACCCAGGGATTTTTGGGGAGTGACGATAACAATTTCACCACAACACTTGGCAGAGAAGGTTCTGACTATACTGCTGCTATTCTGGCCTATTGCCTTAATGCCAATTCTGTTACTATATGGAAAGATGTTCCGGGAGTTCTGAATGCAGATCCGAGGTATTTTGAAGAGACAAAACTATTGAACCAAATATCCTATAGAGAAGCAATTGAACTGGCCTTTTATGGGGCTTCTGTTATACACCCCAAGACATTACAGCCGTTACAGAGAAAGGAAATACCACTGCATGTAAAATCGTTTATTAATCCTAAGGATGCCGGCACTACGGTTGGCAAGGGTGTTGGGATTGAACCCGAGATACCTTGTTTTATTGTTAAGAAGAATCAGGTTTTGATGAAACTCTCTTCGCTGGATTTTTCATTTATAGTTGAAGACAGCATAGGTGACCTCTTTAAGTTGCTGCATGATTATAAAATGAAGGTAGATCTTATTCAGAATTCGGCAATTAGTTTTTCTGTCTGTGTCGATAATAAATTTAACCGTCTTAACGATTTACTTGATCAACTTTCCGGCAGGTTTAAGGTAGTCTGCCATGAAGATGTTTCTTTGTATACTATCCGACATTTTAATACTGAGGCCATAGAATCCTTACAGAATGGGAGAGATGTTCTTTTAGAACAGCGCGGTAAGGAAACCTTGCAATTGGTAGTAAAGCAATAATCCAAAGTCGTATTTTACTGTGTTAAAATAGGGGGCTCTCCTCTCTATTTTCCTATATTTACTTACATATACTTAGATATTCCATGGGTTTAGTCACCGTAAAAGAAGTAGCCAAGGCCGTAAATCTCCAACGATATGGTTTTTTCGGAACATTCATGGGATGGATCCTGGTCAGGTTAACCAAATTGTCGGACATCAATAAGTTTTACGACAAACATAAGGAACTGGAAGGGCCCAAATTCCTGGACGCTATTCTGGAACACTATGAAATTAACTTTGAAATACCGGAAAATGATTTTAAACGATTGCCTAAAGAGGGGGCATACATTACTATTAGCAATCATCCGCTGGGAGGAATTGACGGCGTTTTACTTCTAAAGCTGATGCTACAAAAAAGACCGGATTTCAAAATTATTGCGAATTTTTTACTTCATAGGGTGGCACCGCTGGCACCTTACATCATGCCGGTTAATCCTTTTGAAAATCATAAGGATGCTAAAAGTAGTATTGCGGGATTTAAAAGCGCCTTGAGCCATTTAAGGGATGGTCATCCCCTGGGTATATTCCCGGCAGGAGAAGTGTCTACATATAAAGATGGGAAACTTATAGTTGACAGACCCTGGGAGGAGTCCGCATTAAAACTTATCCGAAAAGCCGAAGTTCCTATAGTGCCTATCTATTTCCACGCAAAGAATAGTAAATTATTTTATCATTTATCGAAATTGAATGATGTTTTCCGAACGGCCAAATTACCTTCAGAAGTTACTACGCAAAGAAACAGGGCTATAAAGGTAAGAATAGGTCAACCTATAGGCGTACAATCCCAAAAGGAACACGAAAGCTTAGAGGAGTTTTCGGAGCTGTTGCGTAAAAAAACGTACATACTGGCGAATGCTTATGAAAAAGAACGTTTAATAGATCAGATCCCAACTACTTTAAAAATACCAAAAACTCCCAGAAAGATAGCAGGTGAAATGCGGACAGAAGTAATTCAGGGAGAATTAGAAAAATTAAGGGAGAAGGATTGTCGTTTATTACAAAGCAAGAATTATGAAGTGTTTTTAGCGCAGGCAAAAGACATGCCTTTTATTCTGAAAGAAATAGGAAGGCAAAGAGAACTTACGTTCAGGGCAATAGGTGAGGGGACAAACAAATCTATTGACCTTGATAAATTTGATTATTACTACCACCATTTATTCCTGTGGGATAATGACGAGAAGAAAATAGTAGGCGCCTATAGAATGGGGATGGGTTCGGAAATATTCAGGAAATATGGAATTGATGGTTTCTATTTACAGGATTTGTTTGGGTTTGAACCCGAATTATACGGCATGATGCAACAATCAATAGAAATGGGACGGGCCTATATTGTTAAGGAATATCAACAGAAACCTATGCCCTTGTTTCTTTTGTGGAAAGGGATTGTTCATACAACGCTTAGGCATCCGGAACACAAATATTTAATTGGAGGCGTTAGTATAAGTAACCAATTTTCCAATTTCTCCAAATCCTTGATGATAGAGTTCATGAAATCTAATTATTGGGATCCTTACGTGGCCCAATATATACGGCCGAAGAAAGAATTTAAAGTGAAATTAAATGATGCCGACAAGGAATTTATTTTTGATGAAACCGAAGCAGATCTCAATAAATTTGACAGGCTAATCGATGAAGTGGAGCCGGGCAGTTTGAGGCTTCCCGTGCTTATTAAAAAGTATATCAAGCAAAATGCACGAGTGGTTGCTTTTAATGTTGACCCTTTATTTAATAATTCTGTAGACGGCTTGATGTATATTAAAATAGCTGATTTACCGGAGAGCACGGTAAAACCTGTCATGGAGGAATTCCAGGCTGAACTGGAAAAAAAGCTTACTGAAAATAACCAAGTATCTTAATTAAATTCCTTCTCAATAAATCCTTTACAGAAGTTTCTTATCTCATTTCTCGCTTTTAGGAAAGCTGCATGTTTTTCTTCTTCTGTGCCCTGTACTTTTGAAGGGTCAAAAAAGTTGTGGTGGATTCTTTTTGCCATCTTTGAAGGAATATAGGGGCAGTTTTCCCTGGCATGGTCACAGACCGTAATTATGTAATCCCATGATATACCATCGTATTCATCTACATTATTTGAGGTATGTTTTGAAATATCTATCCCATCCTCTTTCATTATAGCAACAGCACCCGGATTCAAACCATGGGTTTCAATTCCTGCACTGTAGATTTTGGCTTTTCCATTTTGCATCGCCTTAAGATAACCATGCGCCATTTGACTTCGACAGGAGTTACCTGTGCACAATACCAAGATATTTTTCATTTTAACTGCTTCTTTATTTTTAGATTTAATATGTTTTAATCAATACCAACAATTTTACTTCGTCTTTCTGGATGGAATTGTTGATCGCAGTGAGCTAAACACCAATAAAGCATTGCCATACCCCCCGGTAAGAGCTGCCGATATCCTCTGGGAAAAACGTATCTGGCGGGTCATCGATACCCGGGAAAAGATAAACCTGCCTTTTCGCTAGAGGTAATGAGTTCTTCCATAAGAAGATAACCAATCCCTAATCCCCTTGCTGTTTCTGCAATATAAATGCTTACTTCTGCAACACCTCCATAGACACACCTGCCGGAAACAGCGGACAACGCTGCCCAACCTTCAACTTTATCATCATTTAATGCAACCAACCTGCAACTAGAAATATGATTATTGTTCCATTGTTCATAGGAAGGAATCTTTTTTTCAAATGTTGCAAAACCTGTACCAACACCTTGCTTATAAATTTCAGCAACTGCGGACCAATGGGTTTCCGACATTTCTAAAATTAACAGCTCTGTTTTTTTTAAATGGTTTATGGACATCCTGGTGTTATTACCAATTTATTAGCAGCAACCCGCGCCAGGTGCACAACAGGCTTCTTTTTCTGCACTAATTTCTACGGGCACTCCACATTCCTCCTTAGCCTTACAATCTGTTTTTTCCACCGCCAGTTTTATGAGTAACCGGTCTTCAAAAGTTTCAAATGCATCAATAAATAGTTGAGCGGTGTGGAAGTCAGTTTTTCCATATTCAATCTTTAATTCGGCTTCCAAATCCATAGGTTTAATTCCGTTTACCTTGTTTAGAATTTGAAGTGCTTTAGAAACAGTCATATATCTTGTTTTATCTAATTCAGACGGACTTTCCCAGAGTTGAACAATGGTTTCTTTCCAAAAATCTGTTCCCGCACCACAATCTACAGAATCTACGGTGATATTTTTCACTTCAGTCAGGTGATAGTTGGCACCCACAAGTGCCCCTTTGTTATAGTCGAATACTAATTCTTTATTTCCGTTTTCTCTTAAGAGAGATAAAAATTCTTTTGTCTTCATTTGCTTGTTTTTAGCAACAGTTTAGGTTTGTCTTATCAAAGAAATCATTTAGTAACACCAGTATTTCCTGCCATTTGTTTTGATTGATACAGTAGCATACGCGTTTTCCACTTATTTCACCCTCAATTAAACTAATGCTTTTGAGTTCCTTTAAATGTTGTGAAATGGTAGATTGAGCAAGCCCAATTTCTTCAACTATATCATTGCAGATACAGTCTTTCTGATTGTTTATGTGTTGCAAAATGGCTATCCTCGCAGGATTGCCCAGTACTTTTAAAATTGTAGCCAGTTCATTCTGTTCCGCGGTGAATATCTGTGTTTTTGTGATTCCCATTATATATTTATATATTGCAATATTACGATAATAGAATTAATAAAAAAAGTCAGATCATAAAAAAACCTGACTTTTTAGATTTTAGAACCAGGGCTTTCTACCTACCTGGTAGGTGTTATAGAAATCCTCATCAGATTTAGTGAGGTAAATAATGCCTTCTACTAATCCTATCATACCACTTATCCACACCATAAATATGCCAATTCCTATGCAGCTAAGAACGAATCCAACAATAGTAATACCTAAGAGGATAAAACCTTCTTTCTGATACCCTAATATGAACTTGTGAACTCCAAAGGCACCTAATACTATACCAAGTATCCCGGCTAGTATTTTTTTGTTATCCGTATCAGTTGCACTTTTTACGCCTTCTGTAAACTCGCTTGCAGTTTTCTTGGCCTCCTCGGCAAAATCACTTGCAGATTCTTTGGCCTCTTCAGCAAATTCTTTAGCCTTTTCTTTTGCTTCTTTGGCAGATTCTTTAGCCTCTTCAGTAAATTCCTTGGCCTTTTCCTTGGCTTCCTTCGCTTTTTCTTTGGCTTTTTCTTTAGCTTTATCAAATGCACCCTCCCCTTTGTCTTCGGGATCCTTGTTTTCTTCAGACATGATTATAAGTGTTGGTTAATACTCTCTTAAATGTAATAATTATTTTGGTATCAGAGAAATGCTTTATCAACTGGTTCCCAAAGTTCTATTTTATTGCCTTCCGGATCCATAATCCATCCAAATTTGCCATATTCGTATTCCTCCATTTCCCCTACAACTGTAACACCTTCCTCCTTTAGTACAGCTAATAGTGCTTCTAAATTCTCAACCCGAAAATTCATCATAAATTCTTTTTTACTGGGTTGAAAATAGGAGGTGTCTTCTTTAAAAGGGCTCCATTGTGTGGAACAATCATTACCTTTTTTGTCTTTCCACCAAAATGTGCATCCGTATTGGTCGGTGTCTAACCCTAAATGGTTATTGTACCAATTTTTTATTTTATCAGGATTCTTGGTTTTAAAGAAAAACCCACCTAATCCGGTTACTCTTTTTTTCATAGGATTATTTTTTCCAGGCTTGTTCGCACTTTTTTATCCATTGCTCTGCGCTCATTTTTGATACTAATTCGCCAATTAATTTATAAGGAATATGGTTTGTGTTTTTAAACCTGATGCAACTTTTGCCCATATCTAATTTGGTTTTTACATGTTTTGGATATTCCGAAACAAACCAGTTCAATAAATCTTTATCACTATAAATACCCATATGATAAAGGGCTATAAAATTTTTTTGGGAGGCAATATTGATAAATGGCAATGGAAGATCCGGATTTACGCGATATCCTGCCGGATACAGCGAATGAGGCACAACATAACCTATCATCCCATAACTCATTTCTTCTTCAAATCCTCCGGGAAGGTTTTTTAGGATAGTTTCTCTTAGCTTTGATATAGGTTGTTTTCTCTCTTCAGGTAGTTCGGAAATATAGTCTTCCGGAGTTTTGGCTTTTGATTGCATAATGATTTTCTTAGCACCCTAAATTTAAGAAAATCTGGCCTTAATTTTGTCTACTATGGTCTGTGCTAATTTTTCCTTACTTTCCATTGTCCACCCCGCCACATGAGGAGAGAGAATAACATTCTCGGCATCAACTAAAAATTGAAAGGCTTCCGGGAGACTTTCCTGAGAAAACATGTCCTCAAAAGAGGCTTTTTCATATTCCAGTACGTCTAATCCGGCTCCTAATATTTTCCCTGATTTTAAAGCCGTTACCAGGTCTTCAGTTACCACACATTTTCCTCTTGCCGTGTTTAACAACCAAAAAGGCTTTTGAAAAGCATTGATAAACTCAGTATTAATCATTCCCAGAGTTTCCGGCGTTTGAGGCACATGAAGGCTAATTATATCAGATTTTTGCTCTAATTCCATTATCCCGACCTGCCTGGCATTTTCATCAGATACTCCTCCTACAATGTCATAGCAAATTACCTCAATATCAAAACCCCTGAGTTTTTTAGCAAAGGCTTTGCCCGTATTGCCATAGCCTATTATGCCCACGGTTTTACCATCCAATTCAGTTCCCCGGTTACCTTCCCTATCCCATCTTCCATTTTTTACTTCGTTGTTGGCTTTCGTCAGTTTATTAAAAAGAGCCAATAATAATCCAAGGGAATGTTCCCCAACAGCGTTGCGATTACCTTCGGGTGCAGCGGCCAAAAATATTCCTTTATCCCGGGCGTAATCCACATCGATATTTTCCAAACCAGACCCAAGTCTGCCAATGAATTTCAGATTTTGGGCTTTCTCTAAAAAGCTTTTGTCTATGGTAAACCTGCTCCTGAGAATAAGCCCGTCATACATGTGAATAGTCTTTTCTACTTCGGATTTGGATGCCGTATATTCTTCAATATTCTCAAAACCGATAGCGTTGAATTGCTCTATAAGCAAAGGATGATTGGTGTCTAAGTGGAGGATTTTCATTCTTTCTTAAATTTTGGGATATTTGGTTTGCGTGATTGGATGCTGTACAGTTCCTGTATGAGCCGTTGTTAACTTTTCAAAGAGCAATAAATGTACTTCTTCATCATCTTTTGTAGACGGACAGTGTTCTACTCCCCTGGGAACAACAATAATTTCACCTTCTTGAACAACCTCTGTCCTGTCCCTGAATTGCATATATAAAGTGCCTTTTAAAACCTGAAAAAGTTCATCCTCATTCTCATGAGAGTGCCAAACAAATTCTCCCTGAATTTTTGCGAGGATTACCTGCATATCATCTACCTGTGCAATCTGATGCGGATGCCATTTATTGGTAAATGCTGCATGCTTTTCTTTTAGATTTATAGCTTTCATCTCTTTTAGTTCAGATTTAATTTATCCATATTAATTCTGTAAATGTTACCCATACCATTTAAAACCTTGTTGGCTTCATTGGTTAGTTCCGGGACTGTTTTAATCCTATCCTCAGGGGCCTTTGCCCTGTCACTGGTAAAGTAAAAATTATTTCTGGGAATATCTATAAACGGACAGTAATCTAACTTGTCTGAGTTAATTACCTCACCTAAATTCTCAGCTTTTTTCCATTTGCCCATTTTATCTTTTTTACTATAATATAAGTCACCTCCACCTAAACCATCTACCCTTCCATACGAACTGAAAATCAATAGCTCTTCATCCGGACTGATAAAAGCATTAAACTCAAAGGTTTTGGTGTTAACAGTAGAATCTAGTGGTATTGGGGCGCTGTACTTACCCTTCGAAAAGGTACTGACAAATATATCTTCTCTTCCAATACCGCCTGTTCGTGTTGCAGTAAAATACAGGTTTCCATTAGAACTTACAGATGGGTAAAATTCATCACCCGGACCGTTTACCAATGTGTCCAGAGCAATAGGGTTACTCCATTTGCCATTTACCTGCTCAGCATACCAGATATTGTAATCTGTTCTGGTACTGTCTTCACCCATGGGCCTGTTAGACGCAAAGAACAATTTACTGCCGTCATCAGCAAAAAATGGTTCAATATCATTGTAATTGCCGGAAAAAGGTAAGATTTCTTTATCTCCCCATCCCACACCTTTCTTCTTTATACTCACCAAACTCCTGATTGTCTGCTTATAATCTCCCAGGGTATAGACCAAATGATTTCCATCTGGTGAAATGGCAATATCTCTTTCATTCAAAGCAGTGGAAATATAATCCAGGCCAAATACTTCGAGCTGTTCCGGATTTAGTTCAAGATCAAACGTTATGTTGTTTTCAGTTTTGCAGCTACTACTGAAAAAGATTAGAACTAAAAGATAAAGTATATGGGTTTTCATAAGGCTAATATTTTTCCTTCTTAATTTCAGGCTGATCTTTTACCTCAAGTTGAAAAATATCATTTCGGGCATAATGTCCAATTACATCAAAATCGAGTTTGTTCAACTTAATTTCTCCCAAATCTATTTCGGCCAAAAGTACCCCAGCCTTATCGTACAAGGGCCCCGCAATAATTTTCCCATTAGGTGCTACTATTATACTGCCTCCGCGACACATTGTTTCGGATTCATCATCAACAAGCGACTTGTAGTTTTTGGGATACATGGATTTGGTAAAATACTGGTTGCAGCCCAGCACGAAACAGCGACCTTCCAGGGCAATATGCTGCATTGTTGAGGTCCATTCTTCCCTGGCATCTGCGGTAGGTGCAATATAAATCTCAACACCTTTGTTATACATAGACATTCTGGCCAGGGGCATATAATTTTCCCAACAGATAAGTCCACCCAACCTGCCTATCTTGGTTTGATACGTGGTTAATGATTCACCGGAAGCCTCTGCCCAGACAATTCTTTCTGTTCCGGTAGGTTTAATTTTTCTATGCGTACCCAGCAATCCGGAATTAGGGGATATATAGAGCATTGAACAGTATAGACTACCACTTATATCATCTTTTTCCGTCACCCCTATAACCAGATAGATCTCATATTTTTTTGAAATATATTCAAGTCTTTTGAGATCTTCACTGTTGGTGTTGAGACTATTCTCATAGTATTCAGCATAAAGCTTGCGGCCCTTTTCCGATCTGCTTCCTATAGTAGCGCCAAATGTAAATCCTCTTGGATACCCGGGGATAAAAGATTCCGGAAATACCAATAAATCACAACCTTTTTCCGCATACTTTTTGGTGATCCTCTCAATTTTAAAAATGGTTTCTGCTTTGTTAAAAAAAACAGGGCTCTCCTGGACTAATCCTACTTTTATTGGCATAGACAAAAATTCTTGAATAGAATTTAAATTAGATTTCGGGGACCCTAAGGTATCCAATTTTAATAAAAAGTGAAGGCTAAATTCCTAAAATAACTTTTGCAATCCAGAAATAAATCAGGATTCCAAAAATATCATTGCTTGTAGTGATAAAAGGTCCAGTGGCAATTGCCGGATCTATACCCCGTTTATCCAGAAACAAAGGAATAAAAGTGCCGATGATCCCGGCTACGATGATTACGACAACAAGGGAAATAGAAATAGCAAGTGCTGCCGGAAAATTACCTTGCCAGAACCATGTAAACAGCAATAGAACCACTCCCAATACAATGCCATTTAAGGTAGCCAGGAGCATTTCTTTTATAAGGCGATTACTAATGCTTCCCTTCAGGTCGTCATTTGCAAGGCCCTGTACTATAATTGCGCTGGATTGCACACCAACATTACCTGCCATAGCTGCAATTAAAGGGGTAAAAAAGAATAAAATAGCATGATTGCTTATCATTTCTTCGAACCCTCCCATGATTGCCGCCGCACCAATACCGCCTAAAAGACCTAAAAACAACCAGGGTAACCGAGCTCTTGTCAAATCCCAAATACTATCATCTGCCTCTACATCCTGCGAGATACCTGCTGCCAGCTGATAGTCTTTCTCGGCTTCTTCTTTTATAACGTCTACAATATCATCAATAGTAATTCTACCAACCAACCTGCCAATCTCATCCACTACGGGAATGGCTTCCAGGTCGTACTTGGACATAATCTTGGCCACCTCCTCGGGCTTTTCGTTTACATTAACACGATCTACTTTTGGAATATAAACATCTTTAATCGGGGATTTTGTAGAGGTCGTCAGCAGATCTTTTAGGGAAAGCCTGCCTATTAGTTTATCATCATCATCTACTACATAAATAGAGTGTACTCTGGTTACATTTTCTGCCTGAGCTCTCATTTCTTTTACGCAGGTAAGCACGTTCCAGTTTTCATTTACCTTTACCAATTCCTTTGCCATAAGTCCACCCGCAGAATCCTCTTTGTAGCGCAGCAGATCTACAATATCCTTTGCATGTTCCCGGTCTTCAATTTCAGAAATTACTTCTTCAACAATTTCCTTGGGTAATTCCCCAACAATATCCGCGGCATCATCGGTATCCAGTTCCTCTAATTCTTCTGCTATTTCTTTGGAAGACAGGTTATTAAGTATGGATTCCCGAACATCATCGTCCAATTCAATAAGTACATCAGAGGTTTTATCACTATCCAGAAGTTTAATAAGATATGTGGCAGACTTTTCGTTAAGATCATTGGCTATTTCTGCAATATCTGCATAGTGAATCTCCTCCATGAAAGATCTTAAATCGTTGTCTTTCCCGGATTCTATAAGCAGCTCAATTTCTGCCAATAGCTCATCTGTGAGTTTAAATGGAGTCATCATCTATCTTCTTAGTCAGCGTGATAAATTGGGCAACAGCCAATTCTTCGGGACGCCGGTCAAAGATAGCATCTTCTTTTAGATTATCAGAAAGGTTAAATATTTTTAAACTGTTTCTTAAGGTCTTTCTGCGCTGGTTAAAGCCAGTCTTTACTACTCTAAAAAATAATTTTTCATCACAGTCCAGCATAAAATTTTCTTTCCTTAAAAGCCTTAATACCCCCGATTCAACTTTTGGAGGAGGCTCAAAAACCTCCGGATTTACGGTGAAAAGATATTCAGCATGATAGAATGCCTGAACCAAAACCGAAAGGATTCCATAGGTTTTATTACCTTCATTAGCACAAATGCGCTGAGCTACTTCTTTTTGGAACATTCCTGAAAATTCGGGAACCCTGTCGCGAACCTCCAATAACCTGAAAACTATTTGCGTAGAGATGTTGTAGGGAAAATTGCCGATAATGGCAAAAGGTTCATTTTTGAATAAAGTTGAAAGGTTATATTTTAGAAAATCGGCCTGGATTATCTCCAGCGAACTATTTAGCTGAAGAATTTCATTGTGTTCCAACTGAAAGCTATGGTTAAGATATATGATAGATTCCTCGTCCAACTCCATGGCTATCAGGTTCGCAGAACGCTGGAGTAAATATTTTGTGAGGACGCCGGTGCCAGGGCCGATTTCAAGTACATTAGTATAGCCCTCCATTGAAAGCGTTTCTGCTATTCGTTTTGCAATTTCTTCATCTTTAAGAAAGTGCTGGCCCAGATATTTTTTGGCTTTAACCGGACTTTCTTCCTGCCTTGTGCTCTTTTTAAACGAACTGTGTTTTTTACGCTTTTTGGCCATTGTCTAATTCGGTTGCTGGGTACTACTTATATAAGCCCATGCAGTTTTTCCGGAGTTCAGGACTACCTTAATTCTTTTATAAGCAGGGCCCTCATATTTATCAGCTTCCAAAATTTCTTTATTACTACACATATAGACCCGGCCATTAACGAAATCTGCAGGCTCTTCTGAGCGATGCATTACAGGGTATACACCAACTACTTTCTCATCAGATAGCTTATAACCTAAAAGAACATCGTTAAAACCGGAAAGTGTTCTTGAAAAAACAGTTAACTGAATATCTTCCTGCTGTAAGGTTCCATAGGTAAACAGGTATTCCGTAGCATTTAATCTATTGTCATTAAATTCTTTTACAACGGCCAGCTCTGTTCTGAAGGCAACAAACTTGTTTCCGAAGTTTTTTGTTACCTCTTCACGCATTCTTTCGGAATCCTCAGCGTAATATTTATCTAAAATTTCCTTGTTTTCAGCAGTGTACTGAATTGAATAAGTAATCCCTCCCATTTCTTCTTCTACCAATACCTTTGCGATCTTTGCATTTATGAATTTCCCCGTCCCCATTACTTCCGGAATATGGGTATCCTTCATCCATTCCAACCATTTATCGTGCACAGATTCATCTATATTAATGGTAACACTGTAGATAATCATACTTTAAATTTTATAATTCAGTATATGAAAATTTTAGTTAATACTATCACCACGCAATATTCTGAAATTTTTACGTGCCTGTGGAAAGTAGTAGCTGTTCTGGTAATTGTATATAATTTTCTCGTAATGCTCTTTAGCTTTCTCGGGTTCATTTAAGATGTGCCTGTAAAGCTCTGCAAGTGCAAAATGAGCATCATCAGCCAAAATATCATTCCCATAAAATTCAACAATTTTTAGATAGTTAAATTCTGCCGCCTCATAATCCTTAACAAGCTCTAAAAGCTCGCCTTGTTTTAGAAGCGCCTCATCTTCTATTTTTTCTCCCTTGTGATTTATTAGAATATCATCTAAGATTTCAATGGCTTCCAGCGTATTCTGTTGATAAGCCAGGAGGTCTGCTCTGGCATATTTTTTTAAAGCAGTCTGAGTTGAATCTTCTAAAGAATTGTCTGAAATTAAAAGGCTTAATTGCATGGCATCGTTTGCAATAAGTTGTGAAGTTGAGCCTCTTAAAACCTTAAGCTGAGTAAATGCCCAATCAAAATCACCTTTGTAAAAACTCGTTTGGGCTACTTTAAATCTTGCATCCTGACCTAAAACGTCATTTTTTAAACTTTTTTGGACCTGGGAAAAATTAATCAGTGCTTCATTGAATTTCTGGTCAAAAACGAGAATGTCTCCAAGGGCAAGTTTAACATAGGCTTTGCTAAAGCGCTCAAGGGGAAGTTCTAAACATTTCTTGAGAATAGCAACAGCTTCCTGGGGTTTACCTTTTTTAAAAGTGAGAAAATTGGAATAGGCAATTTGTAATTGCAAGGTTTGATTTTCATATCCATAAACCTCCATTAGGGACTCAAATTTCTTTTCAACTTCGTCTAGTTGTTTTTTGCCGGCATTCAAAAGTTCAATATCAATGAGATTAAGGCGGGCATTAAGTTTAATAACCGGGTCATTAGAATTTTTGTCTATATAGGTTAGAATTGCCTTTGCATCTTCAATGGCATTATCTTCAATAGCAATATCGGCCAGGCCAATCAAACGCTGAAGCGAAAATGCTCCTGATCTTTTATATATGGCTTTTTCCTGATTGAAGGCACTACTGTATTGTTTTTGTTGTACAAATAACCAGCTCAATATTTCATTCCACAGTATGTCCGGATTCTTTTGAGCCTTTTGTAAAAGAATTTTTTTCAGTTTAAGGTTATTTGGATTTTCCGAATCTGAGTTAATAAAATTATCAAGATTGCGAAGCACATTAATTTGTGTGGCTTTGCCTGCTGAGATTAACTCCAAATACGAATCATACATCCTTTCAATATCTCCCTGTTCTCCATAAATACGTGCCATTTGAAAATTGTAGTCTAACTCCGGATTTAATTCCATCGCTTTCGAGTAAGCTCTAAGCGCGTAGTCTAAAAGGGCATAACGTTGAAACCTGAACCCTATTCCATAGCCATAATTTGGATTTTCCTCTATTTTTGAAAGTGCAATTTCATAATACTCTTTGGCCTTTTCTGTCTGGTCCTGCAACAGGTAATTATACCCCAATTCAATATAAATAGTTGGGTAAGGGTTACGAGATGTAATTTTCTTTAAAAGAAAAGTCTCTGCCTCTTTGTACATTTCCAACTGTTGGTAGCAGGCAATCAGTCCTTCGGTATAATCTGTTCGCCTTGGATTTTTGTCTACCAGATTTTTGTAAAAGACAACCGCTTTCTTGAATTCACCATCGTTGAAATACTGTTTAGCCAAAAAATCTTCTTGTGCTCCTAAATGAAAGGAACAGATAAAACAAATAAATAGTAAGGCAAATCGCATATTGGAAATTTATCAAATTTAACCAAGCTCAGTAAAAAACACTGTCAAAGAAAACATAATATCGCTGAACTGAACTTTTACCATGATTCATTCAATTCCAAAATGGGTAACACATTTTGGGTTTTCCCTCTAATGGTCAATAAACTATAATAAAATCTAATCTATTTTACTAAAACCAGTATAGGGCACCAGGACATCGGGAATATTTATTCCGTCTGCACTCTGGCAATTTTCAAGAATGCCGGCCAAAACTCTTGGCAGGGCCAAAGAGCTTCCATTTAAGGTATGAGCTAATTGTGTTTTTTTATTTTCATCGCGGTAACGCAGCTTTAATCTGTTTGCCTGAAAAGTTTCGAAATTTGAGACAGAACTAATTTCCAGCCAACGGTCCTGGGCAGTTGAAAAAACCTCAAAGTCATAGGTAAGTGCCGAGGTAAAGCCCAGATCACCTGCGCACAGACGTAAAATCCTGAATGGCAGTTTTAATTCCCTTAGGATATTTTTTACATGTTCTACCATGGCATCAAGTGCCAGATACGAATTATCGGGATGTTCTACACGTACTATTTCTACCTTGTCGAACTGGTGCAGGCGGTTGAGCCCCCTTACATGTGCGCCGTAACTACCTGCTTCCCTTCTGAAACAAGGGGTATAGCCAGTATAGCAAATAGGGAAATCATTTTTATCAAGGATGGTATCCCTTAAGACATTTGTAAGAGGTACTTCAGAAGTGGGTATCAGGTAAAGATCATCTTCTGTAACATGATACATCTGACCTTCCTTATCCGGGAGTTGACCAGTACCATATCCGGATGCCTCATTTACCAACAGAGGTACCTGCATTTCCGTATAACCGGCTTCTGTATTCTTATCTAAAAAATAGGCAATTAAAGCACGCTGTAAGCGGGCACCCTTACCTTTGTAAACGGGAAAGCCCGCGCCGGTAATTTTTACACCCAGTTCAAAATCTATGATGTCATATTTTTTCGCCAGTTCCCAATGTGGTTGAGCATCACTGCTTAGTACGGGAATGTCTCCCTCGCGAAATACTTCTTCATTATCTTCCTCGGTATTTCCTGCAGGAACAGATTCATGGGGGACATTTGGAATTTGATAGAGCGCATCCTCCAGCTCATTTGCAACAACATTTAGTTCTTCAGTTAGTCTTTTAGAATCGTCTTTTAGCTGTGTAGTCTTTTGCTTAATTTGATTTGCTTCCTCTGCTTTCCCACTTTTAAAAAGGACACCAATCTCTTTGGAAAGTTTATTGCCTTCGGCAAGTATATTATCCAGATCTGTTTGCAGTGCGCGTCTTTTTTCATCGAGGCCAAGTACCTTATTTAAATGAAATTCCGCATCAAAATTGCGTTTTTTCAGAGCTTTCGCAATCTGATCTTTATTTGTCCGTAAGACTTGTAACTGCAACATGTTGAGATGTTTTAAGCCGCAAATTTAGGGTTAATTGATTAATGTATCAATGTGGGGAAGCAACAATTTATTTATTCTTCCACATTAAATTAATTAGCTGAGATAAGTACTATTCGGCAGAAGCTTCTTTGGCTTTAGTTTCGTGGGAAGGAAGGATCCAGTTATGATGTTTGAAATGATCCCAGGGTTCTGCGGCCAGATCTACTTCCGGATCAATAAAGGGTTTAAATTTACTGCCATTTACACGGACTCTTGAGTTTACATAAACGGAAATAGCTGCACCATCTTTGGAGTATATCTTTTTTAGGCGTTGTGCAAATTGCCAAATAAAATCCGGATAAGCGGCAATCCTTGCTTTCTGCTTCTTCGAAAGATAGTCATTGACGTTTACATTTATGATATTGCCATTGTCATTATTTATAACTTTGAAACTTATTATGCCAGACCTGCTTCTCAACATCATCCGCCAACTCAATCTGTGACCTTCTTCAGTCCAAAGAACATCATCTTTTATAAAATAATGTCTTACAGGAAGAATTAGTTGAACCATAAAGTAAATTCCGAATCCAGCTATAAAAAGGTTTTTGTAGGCAGGGAAATTTATTTGAGAAGATTGGAAGGAAGGCTTCTTTTTAAAGAAAAGTTTTCTTATCGTCTCAGGTTCAAAAAAGAATACCGTAAAGGCCAGCGCAAGGTAAGGAAAGATCCCAATTTGAAATACTATTGAATTGAAAAGGTGAAAGAATATGGCGAAGGTAAAAGCTATTTTTCTGCTGGGTTTCCATAGCAAAGCGGGAACTATTAGTAAATCGAACATAATTCCCATTGTTGAAATCACTTTATGCACCCAGGATTCCTGTAACAAATCCCCTATGAGCCAATAATGAGCTTTGTCTCGCATCAAAATTTGCACAAAACTAAAATCTAGCCAATCTGCATATAATTTTGCCAGGGCTGCATAGGTATAAACGATAAAAAGTTGAAGTACAATAGTCCATTTTACATAGCTGTACACACTTTCACTCCTTATCTGCGGCCTGGCCCGAGCATCTAATGAATATGCCTGGTTGGCAGGAAAAAAACACATTATCAGGGAAATCAGCACCAGTAAATAATAATGATTGTTGTAGGAAGTTTTTTGCATCAGGTACACTGCGGTCCAGAGCAGCGTAAATAAAATAATGCTAAATCTGTACTTATACCCAAGAGCAATGAATATTCCCAGTGTACCCATAATAAAAAAGTAGAAATACATACCGTATCCCGGTAAGGGTTGCAGCCATTCAAAACCAATAAAAGAAAAGGTAAACTCAGGCTCTATTAAAGTTCTCCGTACCCATCCGGTAAGTATGGCTCCATAGCATTCCAGGCTAATGAGGATGCCTAAAAATATGCGAAAAATGATTAAGGGACTATTGTCTGTTCTTTTAAAGAAAAAATCATTAAACATCTAGCTAGAAATTATGGCTATTGAAGTTTGTTTGTCTTTCAGCAATTGTGTTTTAAGTTCTTCCAATGAGTTAAACTTATGTTCATCGCGAATGCGCTGAAGAATATCTACTTGAATATTTTCTCCGTAAATATCGGATTTAAAATCAAAAAAATGGATTTCAATGCTCTTTGAGGAACCATCAACGGTTGGATTAAAACCAATGTTCATCATTCCGTAAAAAAGCTTGTCATTAAGGATACTTTTAACTACATAAACTCCATTTTTAGGAATGAGTTTATATTTTTCTTTGATAAATAAATTTGCCGTTGGGAAATTCAATTGTCTGCCAAGACCTTTCCCCTTTTTAACATCGCCCGTTAGCATATAGTTATAACCCAGGTATTCATTTGCGGTCTTCATATCGCCATCTATAATCGCATTTCTGATTTTTGTAGAACTTACAGAAACATCATCTATTTCCTGTGCTGCAATTTCTTCCACTTCAAAATTTAAGGTATTTCCAAACGCGATAAGATCCTGGATATTTGCATTTCTGTTTCTTCCAAAGCGGTGGTCATAACCGATAATAATTTTTTTTGCTTTTAATTCATTCACAAGGATATCCCGAACAAATTCGGTAGAAGACAGGCGTGAAAATTCGAGCGTAAAGGGATGAATTATTAGGTAATCCAGGCCAATACGATCTAAAATTTTGATTTTTTCCTGTATGGTATTAAGAAGCCGTATTTCGGTATCTTTTTGTAAAACCATTCTGGGATGCGGGAAAAAAGTTAGTACCGTAGATCGCAAACCTGTATTTTTGGCATCATTTATGAGGCGTTCAAGTATTTTTCTATGACCTATGTGAACACCGTCAAAAGTGCCTATGGTTATAGCAGTAGGGTGCTTTTTATCGTAATTGGAAATGCTTTGAACTGTGACCACACAAATAAAATAATAAAAAGGCTTATTTTTAAAAGTTTAAAATTCCCTTGATGCTAACAAAACTACGTCTAGTTTTATCAATTACCATAATTTTTCTCTCCTTTTACGGATCTGCGCAATCCAAATATTGGGGCCAGGAGTTGGGACCTAGTAAGATAGCTTCACCTTCTCTATCCAATCCGGACGTAACTAAAGTTAAGGTTTTTCAATTGGACCAGGCATCTTTATATGAGGAACTTTTATCTATTTCTACGCTAAAGAATGATAAAGGAATAGTTTATTTTCCGGATATCAAAGGGAAATTAAGAGGGTTTAGAATTTCAGAAAATGCCGTCTTGTCACCGGAATTGTCCAAAAAATATCCTGGTATAAAGTCTTACTCGGGTTATAGCATGGATGGTAATGAAGATCGTATTCGTTTTAGTATATCACATAAGGGTGTCCAAAGCATGATTGTTCATTCAGGAAGTGAAAAGACAACTTTCATGGAAAAAGCCCTTGCCGAAGAGAGCACTTATGTTGTTTACGACAGGAGTTTATATTCAAAACTAGATAGTGAGTTCATATGTTATACAGAATCGGCATTTGAAAAAAGTATCAATGGTTCTGCTTCCAAACTGGTGGATGATCAGGTGCTGAGGAAATACAGATTAGCAGTTTCCGCAACAGGTGAATATACCGAATTTCACGGGGGTACGATACCCGATGCACTCGCGGCCATAAATGCCACGCTTACAAGGGTGAACCAGGTTTTTGAAACCGATTTAGGTGTTACACTGGAATTGATCGCCAATACAGATTTGGTAATTTTTACAGATCCGGATACAGACCCATACGGAGGAAATTTGAATTCAGAGGTTCAAAGTACGCTTACTTCAACAATTGGCGAAGCAAATTATGACGTGGGTCATTTATTTCATGAAGATACCGATGGAGGTAATGCAGGTTTCATAGGGTCTGTGTGCAGAGATAACCAAAAAGGGAGTGCATACGCTGCTGCTCTAAATCCACAAGGTGATATCTTTGATCTCGATTTTGTAGCTCATGAATTGGGACACCAATTTGGTGCAAATCATACCTGGTCTTTTGAATCAGAAGGTACTTTGGTACAGGCCGAACCGGGTACGGGAACGACAATTATGGGATATGCCGGCATAATACCCGGAGAAAATGTAGCACCGGACGGGGATGACTATTTTCATTACTACAGCATATTTCAAATTATAGAATATCTTCAGACTACAAGTTGTGGCGAGCTTACGCCCCTAATAAACAATCCTCCTGTTATTAACCCAATAGGGGATTACATTATTCCCAAAGGAACACCCTTTGTTTTAAGAGGAAATGCCATAGATCCCGATACTACAGATGTACTTACCTATGCATGGGAACAAATAGATGATGGCGTGGTTACGACAGCTAACTTTGGACCCGACAATCCAAGCGGAGCAAACTTCAGATCGCTTAGGCCTGCTACGGATACCAATAGATATTTTCCAAAATTATCGGAGGTCATCCAGGGCAACTTAACACAAACCAATCCGCCAATTAATTCTGCCTGGGAAACCGTTTCCAATGTGGAACGGGAAATGAACTTCGCCTTAACTGTCAGGGATAATGCTGTAGGAGGAGGGCAGGTAGCATCAGAATTGGTAAAACTTAATGTTATAAACAGTGCGGGACCATTTGTGGTAACCTCTCAAAATACGACAGAAACTTATACAGCAGGAACTGTACAAACAATTAGCTGGGATGTTGCCAACACCAACCAAACACCAATAAATACTCAAGAGGTAGATATATTTCTGTCAACAGATGGAGGCCTTAGTTTTCCAATACTGGTAGCTGCAGCCGTTCCAAACGATGGGAGTCATGAAGTTATTATTCCCGGCAATAGTACTACAACCGGTCGTTTTATGGTTAAGGGTACAGACAATATCTTCTTCAGCATTAATTCTTCTGATTTTATTATTGAGGATTCTGAAATTATCTTGAATTTTGCCGATCTCAATCATAGTGTTTGTGAGCCCAATGATCTAGTAATACCTTTTATATATGATACATATTGAGGATTTAATGAAGATGTTACCTTCAGTGCACTGGGTATGCCTCCCGGCCTTACGGCAGTTTTTACACCTCCGACCGAGACGGCTAACAATAAGCCGGTTTCTATTACATTTTCAAATACAGATCTTGTGACTCCCGGGGAATATCCTGTGAATATTACGGCCACATCCCTGAGCCTCACGAAAGATGTAGCTTTAAATATTACGATTAGTGATGCAAACTTCTCAGATGTTATTTTACAGACTCCAATAGATACGGCTACAGAAGTAGGCTTGCAACAGCAACTTGTATGGGAGTTAGATTCCAGGTACAGTGCATACGATATAGAAATTGCAACAGATGTATTGTTTACTACAGTTATTGAATCTGCGAATGATATTATTTTTAACACCTATTTACCACAAAATTTACAGGAAGAAACCACGTATTTCTGGAGGGTAAAACCAAAAAATTCTTGTGGGGAAGGTACCTTTGGTACGCCATTCAGTTTTACAACCATAACCATAAGTTGCGATATTGAAATAGCCAAAGACTTACCTGTGAATATAAGCTCTATTGGTACGCCAACGGTAACTTCAAAAATTACATTCTTAAATGATTTACCTGTTACGGATGTAAATGTCGGCCTGGAATTGGAACACAGCTTTCTGGCAGATCTTATAATTAGTATTACTTCGCCCCAGGGAACAGAGGTTATTTTAACTTCTAACTCTTGTGGAGAATTGGAAAATATTGATGCAGTTTTTGATGATAACGGAGATCCTTTTGTATGTAGCAGCGGAGGAGTAGCAATTAGTGGAACAGTAAGTCCATTGGGTTCATTGGCCTCATTTAATGGCGAATCATCTTTTGGCGAATGGATATTGACTGTTACTGACACTGCACCGGCTGATGGAGGTACAATAAATAATTTTTTCCTGGAAATCTGTGGTGAAGGTGAATTGAGACCCGATGACGATGCAGATGGTGTTTTTGATGATGGGGATGACCGTTGTCTGGGAACTGCTCCGGGAACTGAGGTGGATGCAGATGGCTGTGCCGTTTACCGTTTTGCCACAGATAATTTTAACCTGGCAATAGAAAGTGAATCCTGCATAACCAATGATAACGGATCATTTGAATTAACTGCCGTCATGTCTATGGATTACACAGTTAATGTATTGGGTAACGGCTTGAATATTACGGAGGACTTTATAAATGTTTATGAACTG
>NZ_CAMYIP010000222.1 GCF_947258525.1 uncultured Eudoraea sp. | reverse complement strand
CTAACAACCAATTGCAAAAGTACAAGCAATACTAGAGTAAAAATCTGTTTCATATCTTAAATGTTAAAATTGAACTCTCTTTTCTTTTTAGCCAATCCAGGAACTTAACGAACTAGTTACTTTTATTGCTAAGCGTAACTTGGTTTATATTCGATCTTTAGTTTTATCGCTCCATAGCATCATACTTCCTTTGCAGTCCTTCCCAGCGGTTCGTATGGATCTCCTTCATTAATCCCACATTGATCCGATCATAAGCAGGGTGATCCTTAGGAAGCATAAAACTTTGGTAGTGCTCCCTAAGTGTAAAAGGCAATAGTTTTACCTTTTCACTTAATGAAAGCCTGTTAATATAATACTGCAATACGGTATGATCATATAATAACACATCATTGTTTTTTTTAGCGAGCGCCCTGAGTGCCAGGATAGGGGAGGCATAGGATTGTGTGATCGGGATATCCTCTTGCACTAAATACAGCTCTCCGCTGGTTGCGCCTACTGCAGAAACTTTCTTGACCAAGCGAATATCTTCGGCCGTATTGATGTCGGTTTGCAATCCGCTTATGGTTAAGGTAGAAGCGATACCGGCCGTAAAACTTGAAATGATGATCACAGCGGTGAACATCCAGATAATGGCAATGGACTTGCCTAAATTCGACTTAGGGGCTTTATCCCCATATCCTACTGTAGTCATGGTTACAGCAGACCACCACAGGCCATCAAATAAGCCCAAAAGACCCGGACGGAATTGAAATTTATTATGCCTGCGCTCTACTAGCCAAAGAAAAAAACCAAACACAAATATGACCAGGATGAGCAGTAGAATAATTTTTAAAAAGGCCAAAGAGAAAATATTGCTGACAAAAACACTCAACGCTGAGCGGTTCAGGTACGGAATAGCTACACCAATACTGGAAATGAAATACGGTTGGGTCATGTCAAATTTTTCAACGCGTAGTTCATTTACATCCATTGGGTTGATCGTAAGGTCGATTTCCCGGTATTCCAGTCTTTTTAAAATACTGATAAAATCAGAATATTGCTCATAACGGAAATTCAGATCGGAAGACTTGGCAATGTTTTCCCAAAGCTCAATGCTTAAACCTTCGAAGGAATTATCATCTGTTTGTATGACAAAGGGCGGATTGTGGTAGATGCCTACAACAAGGGTATCTCCCTGGGCAAGCGATTGCTGCCCATTGACTGCTGAAAATGAGAAAATCAATATGTAAAATAAGAGCCTCCTCATTTCTTTTTCGTTAGTTTTTGATGAATGGAAAAGTGGATAAATTGGGCTAAAATTCTGAACATGATCTGATCATTAGGATCAATATCATTTTTCTTAATGCTATAGGCACATAATACAACCGCCTGCCCGTTTTCTAATGTAAAAGGGATAAACAACAACGAATTAAAACGATAGGCCGCCTTTTCCTGCACATACATCCCATGCTCTTTTTCAAAGTCATTGATCAGGACTTCCTGATTATTTGTCATAGCCCAGCATGTTAAGCTGGTTTTGGCATTGAAGGGTTTGCTCCTAAAGGTAAAACCGCTGCGCTCCTGGTTGGAAAAGCCCCTGTGTACGATCTCGTTTTCTTCCTTAAATGCGATCTCAAAAGCGTCTATATCGTCTGCCAGGTTTACTGCTTTTCCCATTGCTGTGACTATGTCCTGCCAGGATGCCTTTTCCGGGATTTCCTTAATAAACAACTCCAGGGTTTGAATATTTGAGTTTGCATTAGCCAATTCGTCTTTCTGTTCCTCAAATTCCCTGATCTTCTGATGGAGTTGTGCTTCTTTATCGGCAAGCTTTTCATTTGAGTATTTCAATACTTGTTGTAACCTTTTAAAACGCCGCATCAGATAAATCCTAAAGTAAAATGCTATTAATAAGATCAACAAACCTATCGAACCATACAGAAACCAGGATTGCAGATACCAGGGTTGAAAAACGTTGAATTGGATCGCTAAAGGAGCGCTCCATTGGTATCCTCCCGGTTGCCTGGCCCTCAATTCCAGATAGTGATCCCCAGGTTCAAGACTACTGAGCTTAAGGGTATTGGTGGTGCCATTAGACTGCCAAATTTGTTCTTCCAACATGATCTCCCTGTCGGCTTCGGGAAGCAGTCTGTATTGATAGTGAACATTTTTGGCGGGAAAGGATACATTAGTAAATTCTAGTTCGAGTTCCTGATTATTTCTAAGCCTTAATTCCTGATCGAATGCTACACCGCTTTCCACACCATTGATCGTGATCTGTCTGAGTCTTGGTGTATTGGAAACCGGGAGGTCAGAGGCCGACATGCGCGAGTATACCAGGCCCTCAGCTGTGCCGGCCCAAAGATGACCACGCGCATCGGTAGTTATACATCTATATGCACTAATTACTGCGGGTAAGCCTTCCTGTTCCCCCAAAGCTGTCGATGTATTTTGCCGGTGAAATACGAGTCCTTTGGTCGCCGTGGCGATCCATATATTATTATTGGCGTAATGTGTTACCCCTCTTACTTCTTCCTGGCCCAGTATGTCATTTTTGATCAAGGTGATCTGTTCAGAATCGTAGCGCAGCAAGCCGTCCGTAGTTGCTAACCATACAACACCACGATCGTCTATAGTCAGGTCATGAGCCTCAAAATTTAACAAGGCAGTAAAAGGAAGTTCAGGGCTGAGGTTTACGAATTGATCTTGTTGCGGGTCATAACGGTACAAATAGCTTTTTTCTCCAATACCAACAGCATAGATCTCACCCCGCGAACTTTCCTTTATCGCCAGCACCCTGCTGGAAAATCCCTTCGTATCGTCATAATAATTGATCTCTCCTCTTGAACTGATCTTTGCGACACCGACAATGGGTTTGTTTAAAGGTGCCTGACAGAACCATATATTGCCTTTACTGTCCGGAAACAAATAGAAAATGGTCTCGCCGCGTTCATGGAAATCAAAGCGCTCAACAAGCCTGTTCTTGTCATATTTTAATAATTCAACTTTAGGAGTAGTCGTGGATACCCAGGTGAATCCGGCTATATCCTGAGCGACAGCATTTGCCTGCAAGTTGTTAAAGATCGGCCGCGCGCTGAATTCATCATTTTCAGGGGAGATCTCGTATAGATAACTCATAGGCACCCAGACCTTCCCCTGATCGCCCATGGCAAGCCCGATGGGATTATTCAACGGCAAGTTTTCTACAGTCTTAAAAAATCGTTGGTGCAGAAGCCAAAGTCCGGTCTCCGAACTTACCCAAAGCTTATCTTTCTTGCTAATACTATCCGTAGTGACATATATTTCATTGATATGCCCAAAGTCCAGTTCTACCACCCGGTGCGCTTCATTTGCGCCATATATGGTTTGGGGCGGACTGTTCAGATCTGAAAATTTAAACAGCCTCCCTTTTCTGGTCCCGACAATGTATTCCTCTTTATGATCTATATGGATCGCTGAAACGTGATCGTCCTCTATGGCTATCGTCTTATCTAACTGTACACTGTTTCCCTTACGCTTGTATACCCGGAGTGCATCACTCCCAATTAATAGATCATCATTATGGATCAATAGTACATTTCCATTTGTTATGTTCAATTTCTTCTCGAAGGAATCAGCGGTTGTATTAAAAAAGAACAAGCCATCCAGCGGACTCAGCACCCAAATGCCACCATTAGAGTCTTCCTCTATTGCAAGCTTTTGTGATTTGTTAGTTTTGGAAAATCGATATGTTTTATAGCCATCTTTATGAAGTCTTCCGATACTGTGATTAGATTGACTGATCCAGATCTCCTGATCTTTTGCCAGCACAAAATCGTTAGGATAAAAAGGCTTTGCATCATTCTCTTCGATCGTACCTTCCAGTAAGGCACGCACTGTGGGTTTGGACTGCACATCTTCAATTTGATAGAGGCTCATTTCATTGACAAAAAGAAGATCATCTCCAGATTCATGAAGCTTATAAATAAATTGACTCTCAGTATGGAGGCTATAGTTGTCGAAGTGGATTCCGTCAAATCGATATAAACCGTGTTGGCTACCGATCCATAGTAAGCCCTCTTTGTCCTTGATCACACTGGAAACCTGGTCAAAGGGGGCTCCGGAGTCTGCATTATATTGAATATAGCCATATTTCTGTGCAGCACTATGAAAACATATTCCACACAAATAAAAGAAAAGGAGTATCCTGTTTATTTTTCCCAGCATTCGTAACTAAATTAGGAAAAAATGGCCTCGACTTGCACACCATTGCGCGCAAATAACAAATTCCAAATTCAAAAGCCCAAAATCTGCAAACTGAAAATCCAGATTGAAATTTGGAGTTTATTAAGCGAAGCTTGGTTTAATAGAGGTTGTTATCCACTAGTATCTAGATTCCTTAAATGAAAAGCATAACTAATTATCCATAAAATAAACACGCCTTCAATTATGCGCTGGTATAGGCCAATATATTCGGAAGTTGGTTCTGCTAAAAACAGAAAAACAAATAGATAGCCAACTATTCCACACGTAATTCCAAGTCTTGATAGTTTTTTGTATATAGGAAACTTACTTAAAGCCATACCTATTAATATCATGCTTAATGGGACAAATATATAGGTTAAGGATCCACTAAGATTATGTATAAATTGGGATAAACTTGGGTTGATAAATTCCTTGTTGCACCCACTATCACATGGGAAGATCCCAACGATCACCGTTGCGATGCCGTAGCATATTCCAAAAATCAAAAATCCCCATTTTGTTAGCTTCGATAGCGGGAATTTTTTGTATGCCAGAAAGGCAAATAATGTCAATAATATGCCACTCGGGATTATTCCAAAAAATCGTAATACTTCCCCATATTCAGTATCAATAGCATAGGATTCACTTATTAATTGACTTATTTCACTATAACCATCAATAAGAATTCCTCCAAGAATTGAAGAAATAACGAATATACTTGCTCCAAGTACACCGATATAAAAGGTGGTTTTATTATTCAATAGCCTATTATTTTAATTTGGAATTTATCATTTGGTATTAGGAGTTGTCGGCAACCGTATTTTTTTTCAGGGGTATTTCACTTTTAGAAAATCAAGACATTAGCCCATTTCAAAACAAGCAAGGTTATAAGTGTAAGTCCGACCCCATACAATACCACCCCTTGCCAATAGTATAATCTGGATGGCCATTGATTCCACATTTTAGTACCGTATTCTTTTTTTATGTCACCACTGGTCAGTTTCCATACGAGAAATGCAAAGGCCAGGAAAATCAGAACAGCTAGTAATAAGATCCAGATTTTTTCCATTTGTTGAATGTA
>NZ_CAMYIP010000221.1 GCF_947258525.1 uncultured Eudoraea sp. | reverse complement strand
GATAAATCTCAGAATGGAGAATACCTTACTGAAGCATTATTTGACAATTATTCTAAAATTTAATTTAAAGTGAAAACAAACAATAACTATGCGGGGATCCCACAAGATCTGGCACAACTAGAAAAAGCAAAGATTGTTATTATCCCTGTTCCTTATGATGGAACAAGCACATGGGGTAAAGGAGCAGACAAAGGGCCAAATGCCTTTTTGGAAGCCTCAGAGAATATGGAACTCTATGATATTGAAACTGATACGGAAGTCTTCAAACAGGGTATATACCTGGCCGATGAAATTTTAGAAAGTAGCAGCCCGGAAGCTATGGTTAATGCGGTGCATAAAACCACTAAAGAATATATCAAACGCAACAAATTTGTGGCTCTCATAGGAGGGGAACATTCAATTTCTATTGGAAGTATCAGGGCATTCAATGAGTGCTTTGAAAACCTGAGCGTTTTACATATTGATGCACATGCAGATTTGAGAAAAACTTATAAGGGAACCCAGTATAACCATGCATGTGCGGTCCATGAAGCATCACAACAGACCAATTTAGTTCAGGTAGGAATACGTAGCATGGATACTATTGAGAAAACCTATATGGATCCGGAAAAGACTTTTTTTGCCCATGAGATGTTGAGTAACGAATATTGGATGGACAATGTAATTGACCAACTTTCTGATAATGTTTTTATCACTTTTGACCTTGATGCACTGGATCCTTCCGTTATGCCTTCAACAGGAACACCCGAACCAGGTGGATTATTGTGGTATGAAACCCTGGAATTTCTTTTACAGGTTTTTAATACCAATTTCAAATTTGACGATGACGAAGACTAAAGGGGCTATCTCTGCATTTATTGAAAATCATTTTTTGCATTTTAACGCCGCTGCCCTTGTTGATGCTGCAAAAGGTTACGAAGCACAGTTAGACAATGGTTCCAAAATGTTAGTTTCACTTGCTGGTGCCATGAGTACAGCAGAGCTGGGTAAAAGTTTTGCAGAAATGATAAGGTCTGATAAGTTGCATATCATTTCCTGTACCGGTGCAAATCTGGAAGAAGACATTATGAATCTGGTGGCGCATTCACATTATAAAAGGGTGCCTAACTACAGGGATTTAACCCCGGAGGATGAATGGAACTTACTGGAAAAAGGACTAAACCGGGTTACGGATACCTGCATTCCTGAGGAAGAGGCTTTCAGAAGGTTGCAGCGGCATATTTTTAAAATATGGAAGGATGCCGAAAAAGCAGGAGGGCGTTATTTTCCTCATGAATATATGTACAAATTGCTACTCTCAGGGGTACTGGAAGAATATTACGAAATTGACCTGAAGGATTCATGGATGTATGCCGCCGCCGAAAAAAATTTACCAATGGTGGTACCCGGATGGGAAGACAGTACCATGGGAAATATTTTTGCGAGTTACGTAATGAAGGGAGAACTAAAGGCCAGCACCATGCGATCTGGCATTGAATATATGACATACTTAGCCGACTGGTATACAAAGAATTCGAAAAATGGCATTGGATTTTTTCAAATAGGGGGCGGTATTGCAGGTGATTTTCCCATATGTGTGGTTCCCATGCTCACCCAGGACCTTGAAATTGCAGACACACCCTTTTGGAGTTACTTCTGTCAGATTAGCGACTCAACAACGAGCTTTGGCTCCTATTCGGGCGCAGTCCCCAATGAAAAAATTACCTGGGGCAAATTGGATATTGGCACCCCAAAATTTATAATCGAAAGTGATGCCACTATTGTTGCACCTTTGATTTTTGCTTACTTACTAAACATGTAAAACTGAAATAATTGAATTGACACTATGCGCAGAGTAATTGTAGATTATAAGAAATTAAATAGTGATATCCTGGATCTTTTGGTGACCAGATATCCTGATGGATATGATGAGGATGATATTATAACCTTTAAGAACGCACTGAATGAAGTTATTGAATCGGTAGAAGTAAGAACTGATGATACCATTTATCTGGTAAAAGTCAGCAAACGATTAGTAGCTGCAATGGAAGACCATGCTGATGAAGAACCAGATGATGAT
>NZ_CAMYIP010000220.1 GCF_947258525.1 uncultured Eudoraea sp. | reverse complement strand
CGGAGCAAGTTATATTAAAAGAAAAAAAGGTGGTTTAAGTAAGAAAAATAAATATTAATTATCTTTAAGGAAACTGGACTAGGGCTTTTCATAGGATACTTTGTTGGGCACAGTTTTTACCATAGTCTCACTTAATAGGTAATAACAAATTCTTTTTTTTTCGAGACATATCATGGAATGTATTTATGGTATCGCACTTTATCTCAACACGATGAATTTGAAAAAGCTGCAATACCTGTTGAATATATAAATGGAGACGTACTTCTCATCTCTGGAATAAAGGATCAAATTTGGCGTGCTACTTACATGTCTGAACAAATCATTTCAAGATTACATATCATAGAATTTGAATATTATTATGAACATATAGCCATTCAATTTGCTGGGCATGGTATTGCAGATCCACCTAGACACCCAAGGATGGGATTAACAGTTTGTGTACATGGCGTGGCGGTGTTAAGCCACCATGTATAGGTACTTGATGATCTCGACTTCATTTGTTAAGCTCAATTATTTTTACTATATTTGATATATCAAATATTGATAAGTATATTATGATTAGAGCAGAAGACACCATATTTTATTCGATTGAAAGGACGATTAAGGCTTATAGAAAACTTGCTCAATCCAAAATTAAGCAAGTTGATCCTCGTATTTCCGTAGATCAGTCATGGATGATAAAAGAGTTATTGGATAATCCTGACAGTTCTCAGGTAGATCTAGCAAACCTTTTATTCAAGGATGTTGCCTCAATTACTAGAATGATGGAGCTAATGGTTAAAAAGGGCTTTGTTCATAGGCGTGTAAATCCAGAAAATAGAAGGAGGAATCTCCTTGAAGTGTCAAAAAAAGGAAAAAGAGTAGTGGATAAAATTTCACCCGCCACGATAAAAAATAGAGAAAATGCTTTAAAGGGAATCTCCAAAAAAGAGCTTAAAGCTTGCAGAGCTGTCCTTGACAAAATTTTTAATAACTTATTTTCAAATGCATAACATGACGCATTTTCTGTTATCAAAACGTACATCATGAAAAAAACAGTTTTATTTTCTGTGATCTTCTTTGTGATCCTCTTTTTTGCAATGAAATGTGATTCCTCTTCATTTTCATCAAAAGAAATTAAATGGAAGTCCAACGGGACTGAACTATCAGGGACATTGTTACTGTCGGATAATCCAGCTAAAAGCTTAATCATACTTATCCATGGATCAGGGAACATAGACCGTACCAGCAGTTTGTATTCTGCTCACGCTAAAAAGTTAGCAAAAATGGGAGCAGCGGTTTTCTATTATGACAAACGCGGAGTTGGGGAGTCCAAAGGAGATTGGAAGAATGCCACGTTTAATGATTTGGCACTTGATGCCATAAAGGCGATTCCCAAATTATTGGAATACCCGGAAGTTGCAAATGCTAAGGTTGGATTCATGGGATTTAGCCAAGGGGGATGGATCAATCTTCTCGCCCATCAGCAGTATACCAAAACCTCTTTTTTGATTTCCATTTCAGGTTCAGTAAACACACCGGAAGATCAGGGAAGATATATTAATAAAAAAACGCTTGAAGGCTTAGGTTATGGTCAAGCGATTCACCAGATTGTTGATAGTATTGAAATGATCAATTCTAAAGTGTACAGGACCAATTCCGGTTGGAAAGAAGCTGAAAATTTTATAAAACCTTATAAAAGTGAACCATGGTTTAAAGATTTGGGACTAGGGTTACAATCGAAAGATTCCTGGAATTGGAAATGGTATGGAAATCTCCCTTCTGACTTCAACCCCAAAACCTACCTGGAGAAACTTGATATACCCCTTTTTGCGGCGCATGGTGGAAAAGATTTGTTGGTGGATGGAAATAACTCCTATCAATACTTAGAGAACCTGAAAGATCATGGAAAAAATATTACTAATTATTACGATGTTAACGGCAGGCATGGTTTGAGAGATAAAAAGACCCATTTAATTTTTTGGAAAAAGTCTTACTGGTCAGATGAATATTGGAATGCCATACAATCATGGTTGAGCGAAGAAGATTTGATCTGACCCCGCTGGCACAGTTTGTACAACAGTCTAAAGTATTATCATTAAATTTTTTTTTAGAAAGTGTAACAATATTAGTATAAGGTTTTCTGTAAAAGAAAACTATCTAAACATTTAAATAACTAACTATGAAAATCAGATTTTTATTCCCATTATTATTTGTTAGTTGTATGCAACCGTCTCCAGAAATTATTATTCCTGAAAAATACAACATTGGACAATTATTCGATTTTAAAGTAATAGGATTGGTGGCTAATGAAGAATATGAATTGGTTGCAAAGAAAAATGACAATTTCGATCGTGAATGGCTTTCTAAAGCAACGTTTAAAGCAGATGATTTCGGTCAAATTAATTTATCCAATAGTAGTCCGATTAAAGGGACTTATACTAGAAATGACCTATATGGTTTGTATTGGTCTATGACTATGACTGAAAAAATGAGCGATGATTGGGTCGCACCTGATCCCAAAGATTTCTCTACTATTGATATTTCATTAGTCAAGGAAAATGACACTATTAAAGCCATTTCTACTGTTCAATGGACTATTCCAGAAAGTGTTCAAACTGAACCCTTAAATGGCGATATTGTAGCAGAATTAATGAGACCGTTAAACTATAATCAAGAAATGCCTGCTATAATTTTATTAGGAGGATCTGGAGGAGGTTTATCATGGGCTAAAAGAATGGGAGCGCTTTTAGCTGACGAAGGATATGTAACTTTAGCATTAGCTTATTTTAATGCAGAAAATTTACCTCGACATTTAGCTCAATTACCATTAGAATATATCGATAGTGCAATTAATGAACTTACTAAAAAGGACTATATAGATGTAAATAGGATAGGTGTTTTGGGGTATTCAAAGGGAGCAGAACTAGCATTATTAATAGCTTCTCGTAATAGTGAAATAAAATGTGTAGCAGCCATTGCACCTGGATCAGCGGTATTCCAAGGATTCAAACCTCCCAAATACCCTGTATTATCATCGTGGTCACTTAATGGGGAAGACTTAGAGTTTGTTCCAAATGCTTATGACAAACGATTTTTTGAAACTTATGATGGTATGTATTTGTGGTATCGTACATTGTCTCAGCATGATGAAGTTGAAAAAGCCTCAATACCAGTTGAAAACATAAACGGAGATATTCTTCTCTTTTCTGGCGTAAAAGATAAAATCTGGCCCTCTACATATATGTCGGAACAAATCATTTCAAGACTGAACATTGCAAAATTTGAAAATAATTATGAACATATCGCCCTTCCTTTTGCAGGTCATGGTATTGCCGAACCACCTGGACACCCAACAACCTCATTATCCAGTCGTTTAGGAGGGACTGCTTATGGTAATGCTAAAGGCAGAGAAGTTGTATGGGAATCGTTAAAGAATTTTTTCAATAGATCACTTAATACGAATAAAAAAGCTTTGTGATCTAATTGTACCCAACGGTTAAGTATATGAAAAGTAGGCAGTTACGAAGCTCTAAACTTTCGGTTAAGCACAAAGTTTGATACGAGCCGAAAGCTTTGAATTTATTACTGTCCAGCCTATTTTTTATATACATTGTTGGCGGTAGTATTTGTTTCGTTATCCACTACTTTTTTATTTTCTTTAATGCTCCAAGATATTTGTTCTTAACGCCATTGTCTTCTTCTGCATCTGATAATTTTTCAACTTTTGGTAAAAGTGTTGCGTTATATTTAAGTTTTAATTTAAGAATTTCACCTAAAGCTAATGCACTTGCCCAACGCACAACTGTTCCATCCGATTTAGCATTTACCAATAAGTTATTTATGGTATTTGACAAATCAGAAGGAAATAACTTGGCAATGTTCCCTATTACTTTTGCACTTTCCCATTTTATTCTAGGTTCATCTTCTTTTAGTGCGTTTGTGACAAACAAGAACACAGCTTCATCTGCTATTTCAGGTTGTTTTTTTGTAGCATATTCTATTGATTCGATACAACTTCCTTTTATTGGCTTGGTTTGTTTTTCTGAAAAAGCTAATAGTTCATCTATGGGAAGCGTGCCCTCGAGAAGCCATTCTCCAATTTGCTTAACTTTGGCTTTGGCTTTAATAGTTTTATCTGTAAAGATTTGTTCAAGTGTCATAATTTCTAATTTTTTGTTTGCCAACGTTTAAGTTTAGGGATTCCTTTTGTGAAAAGTCCTGCTAGAAAACCAGGGAAACCCATTTCTTTCATTTTTCCTTTTGACAATTCTTGCATTTGTTCTACCGTCCAATCGGGTTGTTTAAACTGTCCGTTTTCAAAACAATAAGCGCAATACATTTTGCTAATACTATCATCAGCATTAGTTCCGCCACCGTTTGGCGATTTTTTAAGTGGCATCCCGCAACTTTGGCAATTTTTATAGGTTTGTTCCATTTATTTGTTTTTTTACAAAAATAGGTTCGGTGACTGACAGCCCTATGTCAGTGATTTTGTTTCTTTTTTTGAAATGGTCAAAATATATTCGTTTAAGTCGAAGTGGTTCGATTTTCTAAAGGATTCCATTGTGTTATTAAGTGCCTTTATTTGGTTTATTTTAAAATCTCTATATGATTTTCGTTTCGAACACCAAGCGATTAAATGCCATTGATTGCTATAAAAAGTAAGTCCAATTGGTTCGATTTCTCGTTGGCTTTTTTCTTGGTTATTGTTTAAATATTCTATATGTAGTATTTGTTTTTCGGTAATTGACTTTTGAATGACGGTTAAAAAATCAGTTGAATTATTTTCCGTTGGTGATTTGTATATTCTGATTTGAGATTGCAGAAAATCAATATCACTTTTATTTGAATTTCTAATAACAGCTTTGATTTTACTCATTGCGTTATCAACATGGTTTCTTGTTGTTTTGTCAGAGAATTTGTCGGCAAGTGATGTTATTAGAATTAATGAATTGGCTTCTTCACTTGTCAGTGAAACAGGTGGAAGGAAAAATCCTTGTAAAATTGTATAGCCCTTGTTTTCCTCAAAACTTATTGGAACTCCAATTTCGCCAAGTGCTTTTAAATCCCTATAAACTGTCCGCTCACTAATTTCATATTTGTCAGCTATGTGATTGACCGTTACAATTCTTTTTGATTGTAGAGTAGTTAATATTGCAACAAGTCTATCAATTCGGTTCATTTCTTTTTTGTCGGATTGTGTTATTTGTGTGAAGTTTGTTCATCTTACCGCCAACGTGTTGGCTATGATTTCATCCCGAGTCCTCGGGATGAATTATACACATTGTTGGCAGTAGTATTTTATTTATCAAGACTCAGTATGTCCTTAATTTATGTTGAATTCCTCTATTAATGAATTACCAATTACAACAATATCTTCT
>NZ_CAMYIP010000219.1 GCF_947258525.1 uncultured Eudoraea sp. | reverse complement strand
AGCCAATGAATGCAATAGCATATTCTCAGGAATTGATCAAGCACACCTATAGAGATGGCTGGTCATTACCTGATATGCCTGCATAAGGCATTGATTCGAAAATGAATTTTGACAATAAATAAAAATTAGTAGAACTGGCTAATTGGGCTGGTTCTACCTATAAAAATCAAAAAAGAACAAACAGATGAGAAAAATTAGTTTAGTTGTAATATTTGGCTTGATTTTGATTCCGGTATTATCAAGTTGTAAAGATAAAAAGGCAGATCAAAAAGAGGAAGTCGCAGTAGAAGCTGAAATGGCACCGGAAACAGAAGAAGCTCCAATGAATGCTCTTACTTCGGAAGAACAAGCTGATGGCTGGGTATTGCTTTTTGATGGAAAAACTTCAGAAGGTTGGCGAGGCTATAAAAAAGAGAATTTTCCAGCTGCTTGGGAAATTGTTGACGGAACTTTACATATGATTGGCTCAGGTAGAGGAGAAGCGGGTTCAAAAGACGGAGGGGATATAATCTTCGATAAACAATTTCAGAATTTTACCTTGAGCTTAGAGTGGAAAATTTCTGAAGGTGGTAATTCTGGCATCTTTTACTTAGGGGAAGAAAAGTTGGATTACATCTGGAAAACTGCTCCCGAAATGCAAATATTGGATAATGAGAAGCACCCTGATGCCAAATTAGGTAAAGATGGTAATCGTATGGCTGGTTCGTTATATGATTTGATACCGGCAAAACCACAAAATGCTAAACCGGTAGGGGAATGGAACAAAGTTGAACTAACCGTATATAAAGGCACAGTAGTTCATAGCCAAAACGGTGAGAATGTTGTGGAATACCACCTCTGGACACCGGAATGGAATGAAATGGTTGCTGGCAGTAAGTTCCCGGAGTTAAATCCGGAATGGGCTGATGTTCCTTCTAAAGGTTATATTGGACTTCAGGATCATGGAGATGATGTATGGTTCAGAAATATTAAGATAAAGGAACTATAAGGAGTCGCCTTTTATAAAATTGTAGCCCCATATATTGTTAAATGTATGGGGCTTTTTATTTGCTCAGACTCTCTGGTATTCATTGAGATCCTATAAAACTACTGGTAATTTGCCATTTGCAATGAGTCTGCCAAGAAAATGTTCTGCTGCTACTTTTTGGAATGCTCCAAATTCCTGATAAACCAAAACAACCGCACTGGTATTTTTGTAATCAAAAACCCTTAATGCATAGGGATTCCCAAATAGATATAAAACAACGTTTTTTGTTTCAATCATCTCCCTTAGGAGCATTAAATATTCTTCAGAAATTCCAAAATTGTTTTGAGGTTTAACCATTGGCGGATACAGAGCAATCAGGACATTTTGCATTTCAGACACTTTTTCCCTTAATAGTGCCGTATTAAACTCAGTTGTGGAAAAATAATCAAATTCAAGCTCTTTTTTGATATCCCTAAAAAATGAATTATCATTCCCATTTGATATTTCAATACCCGCAAACCCATTCATTGCAAGAGAGTTTATGTCCTTTGGAGACCCTTTATGTAAAGTTATGCTGTGTTTCGCAAGCCTTAGATTTAAATCAGTCGGATCTACTAATTTTGGAGTTAAATTATCACTTTCATTATTGAACGCCTTTTCCTTTAGTTTCCATACTCTTGCAAAGCTCAATTCAATTTGTTCATCCTGTGCGTTTTGTAAAATATTATCTATGCCCTCAACAACATGTTCGGCAAAGCATAAAATATCATTACCGGCATCAAAGGCCGCCCATTCTAAATCACCCTTATCAGAAAACATTTTGGAAACCGCGCGCATATTCAGTGCATCAGATACCACCACTCCCTGAAATTCCATTTCTTCTCTCAAAACCCCTTTAATAATTCTCTTTGAAATGGAAGAAGGATCCATTGAACCACCTGCAAGTGAGGGTACCGCAAGATGACCTACCATTATTGAATCAATCCCGTTTTGTATTAAGTGTTTAAACGGATATAGCTCATTATCAAGGAGTTCTTCTTTGGATTTATTGATCAAAGGAAGTCCGAGATGAGAATCTGTAGCCGTGTCTCCATGCCCCGGAAAGTGTTTGGCGCTGGCAAGTATTCCAATACTTTGAAGACCTTTAGCCAATGCACTTGCTTTGTTGGCCACATTATACTTATCACTTCCAAATGATCTATAACCAATTACAGGATTTTCAGGATTACTATTAATGTCGGCTACAGGGGTAAAGTTCCAATGTATCCCTGCCTGCTTACAGTCATTAGCAATATTCCTGCCCACTTCTGTAATAGTTTCGTCATGACTATCTATTGCACCCAAAGTTATGGCATATGGGTATTGTGGAGTGTTTTCAACACGCATCGCCAATCCCCATTCAGCATCAATGCTTATTAATAATGGATATTTGGCAACTTGCTGGTAACGTTCAATAAGGTTTTTTAGAACTCTATAACTATCCTCATTGTATACTACTTCTTTCTTTCCTTCATAATTTGTTGCAGCACTGGCCCTGGAATGAAAAAAGCAGAGTCCTCCTATATGGTGCTTACTTATTAAATCTTGTAACTTTAGTATTTCTTCTTCACTATCATTGATAAATGCCGCAGGCATAAAAAACTGTCCTACTTTTTCTTTCAGGGAAAGTGATTTTGCAGCTGTTGGATAATCTATAAGATTAAGCTTCTGAATTCGCCCCTTTTTTGCCATAATCTGCCGGATATTTTAAATATTTTAAAATGAATATTGCTGGAAGCGCTCCTATTACCACCCATATGAAGAAACCATCATAACCGAGCCATTCCTGAATATATCCGCTAACCAGTCCAGGGAGCATCATACCCAGAGCCATAAACCCGGTAGCAAGAGCGTAATGGGAAGTTTTGGAGGCCCCTTCAGCAATATAAATAAGATAAACCATGAAACCGGCAATTCCAAAACCATAACCGAACTGTTCCAAAACCACTGTGGTTATTACCGCGAAGTAATTTGTAGTATTCGTTATTGCCAGGAAAGCGTAAAAAGCATTCGGAACATTTATTGAAAGTACCATCGGTAACATCCATTTTTTTAAACCATCTTTGGAAATTAATATCCCGCCTAAAATTCCTCCTATAGTAAGCATTATAACCCCTATTGTTCCATATATATAACCAACCTCAGAGGTGGTATAGCCCAAACCACCTTTATCTGTGGAATCGAGGAAAAAAGGGGCTGACATTTTTACCAATTGTGATTCCCCCAATCGAAAAAAGAGAACGAACGCCAAGGCTACACCCATGCCTTTTTTATTGAAAAATGTGGAAAATACTTCAAAAAAACCGGCTGGTTTCTGCTTCTCAACAGCATCAGAAGATTCAAATTTTGGAGTAACAAAAAAATTGGTTAATGTTAAACCAAACATTAAGAGTGCAGCACCTATCATTGTGATGGACCATGCCTTTGTATTATCCCCGTAGTAATTTTCTAAGAATCCTGCGAGAATTACTAATAAGCCTTGCCCTGTAACATTTGCCAGCTTATAGAAAGTACTCCGAATACCAACGAAAAAAGATTGTCTATCCTGTGTTAAGCCAATCATATAATAACCATCTGATGCAACGTCATTGGTAGCAGAGGCAAAGGCCGCCATCCAGAAGCAGGCTAAAGTTGTGACAAAAAATATGTTGGTAGGTAAAAATAATCCTACTCCGAGCAGCGCCAGGGCAACAAGAAGTTGTGTGAATAAAAACCAATTTCTCTTAGTGCTTAAAAGGTCTACATAAGGACTCCAAAGTGGTTTTATGACCCATGGAAGATATAGCCAACTTGTATACAGACCTATATCCGCATTACTTATACCTAGTTTCTTGTACATAATAACTGATACCGTAACAACTAAAACAAAAGGGAGCCCCTGTGTAAAGTAGAGCACTGGAATCCAAATCCAGGCGCGCTTATTTTTTTGTATCATGTTGGTTTATTTAGTTAGTTTAAATGTATGACAATTGGTTCAGTTTCTTTTCTATACTTATCCGTAAAAGTCACTGCAATATGTTTTCTTTGGTTAATTAGGCCTTTACCAACGTTAAAGGAGTTGCTGTTATCTATGAATATTTGCCCGATCATATTTTGAGGCTTGCAGAGGGGAGGTTTTTTAGGATTTTTAATAGTATAAATGTTGGCAAGTCGGATAATTTCACTATTCCGGAATTTGAAAGTAAAATTTAGATAGTTGTCTTTGTCAAGAATATTTACCAATACCGGTAATGGTTGGTCTTCCGGTGTAATTAATGGTGAAACGGGAGTGAGGGAAGGATAGAAGTACAATTCTTTTTTTATATATTTTACAACGCCCCTGTTCTCAGACATAAGTGATCTTGCACTAAAAAAGACATTGCCCTGAACAGCCCGGGTTTTTCTCGCCAACCGCAATTGTTTTGGTAATTCTTTCTTTTTGTTCCAGGCTTTATCGCTGTTGTTTCCAACTTTATAAGCACCGTTGCCTACGTATAGATTAGAATTCTTATAATTTTCTGCCCACCAATCAATGAGTACCCGATGGGAGGCTACCTGTAACTTCAAGCTCCAATAAATCTGTGGCACTAAATAATCTATCCAACCATTCTCCATCCATAAAAGGGGATCTGCATACAGATCTTCATAGGTTGTTTGGCCTGCTTTTGTGTCTGATCCTTTTGGGTCGGTTGATTTATTCTTCCAAACACCAAACGGACTTATGCCAAATTGTACCCAGGGCTTATGTTGTTTTATCGCTAGGTGAGTCTTCTTTACCAGGGTGTCAATGTTACTTCTGCGCCAATTCTCGAGGGATAATTTTGCCGGGTTATGCGATAAAAAACTTGTCGAATCGTTAAAAACTTCGCCTTGTATGGTATAAGGATAGAAATAATCATCAAAATGAATGGCATCTATATCGTATTGGGTGACCACTTCTTCTATAATAGAAACCATATGATTCTTTACCTCAGGTAATCCGGGGTCATAATAATACTTTTTACCATATTTTATAATCCAATCCGGGTGCTTAAAATAATCGTGATTTTCCGAGAGCACCTCGGTATTGAGATCGAATGTCGCTCTGTATGGGTTAAGCCAGGCATGAAATTCAAAACCTCGAATATGGGCTTCTCTGATAAGCCATTTCAGAGGATTTTGATCTGTTTCAGGAGCAACACCTTCGGCACCGCTTAAAAAGCGAGACCAAGGTGAAAGATTAGAATTGTAAAAAGCGTCACCTGCAGTACGTATTTGTACGACAACTGCATTAAAATTAAGGTCTTTGTAAAAATTTAGAATGTGCAGGTAATCTTCTTTTTGTTTTTCCCAGGGATCACCTCCTCTTTGCGGCCAGTCAATATTAACTACAGTAGCAATCCAAACTCCTCGAAATTCCGTTTTGGGAATGTCATTTTTGTTCTTAATCAAACCGCAAGATGACAGTGAGATTAAGAAAAGGACCCCAATTTTTTTTAGCATCAATTGCGTTTAATTCCCTGCCTCTTCTGTTTTTGATTTAAAGAAGCAGGGTTGATTAAGCTTAAGATTATTAATTGAATTTATAACGAACAAATCCTTCCATGGCTTCATATTCTGCCATCCCCAGTGCATTGTACTTTTCAGCCGTTTCTGTATTACGCTGTTCTGCTCTTTGCCAGAATTCTCGTTGATCATTTCCGGGGAACATAGCACTATCTTTTTGCGATTGATGCTTAAAAATAGCACTCTTTTTACGTTCCATATCCATCGGGCCAATAGGAATTGTCATCTCCATGTCTGCAATATCCCATTCCTGCCATGCACCTCTATAAAGCCAAACATAACAATCATTAATCCAATCTGATCCTTCTCTCACCAATCTGTCTATTGCACTGTAAATAACCTGAAGGCAAACGCGGTGAGTACCATGTGGATCGGAGAGATCTCCTGCCGCAAATATTTGATGAGGTTTTACCTTGTTGAGCAGATCATAAGTTATTTGAACATCTGCTTCAGAAAAAGGTTTCTTTTTAACCGTTCCGGTTTCATAAAAAGGAAGGTTTTGGAAGTGGGCATTCTTTTCATCTACGCCGCAATATCTGCAAGCAGCCAAAGCTTCTCCCTTCCTAATGAGCCCCTTAAATTTTTGGATTTCCGGACTGTCTACCTGGCCTGGTTTCTTCTTTTTAAGAAACTCCCGTACTTCTTTAACTTGTTCTGAAAGCGCTACATTATTTTCCTGCACGTCCATTGCGAAATCTAGAAAGCGAATTACTTCATCATCAAAAACTGCAATATTACCAGAAGTTTGATAGGCTATATGCACTTCATGTCCCTGATCCACCAATCTTAGAAGTGTACCCCCCATAGAAATGACATCATCGTCAGGATGCGGACTAAAAATTAAGGAAGTCTTAGGATAGGGGTCTTTTCTTTCCGGTCTTTGACTATCATCGGCATTTGGTTTACCCCCGGGCCAACCAGTAATAGTTCTCTGTAGATAGTTGAAAACCCTAAGGTTAATTTGTTCTGCTGATCCTATTTCAGCAATTAAGTTCCCCATTCCATGCTCATTATAGTCTTCATTGGTTAATTTGAGGATTGCCTTATTGAGTTTTTCAGAAAGCCAGATGGTTGCTCCTTTAATTAGCTTATCATTCCAATCGCATTCACTTACCAGCCACGGTGTGTTAACTCTTGTAAGTGCGGAAGCCGCAGCATGGTCTACTATAAAATCACATGCGTCATGATGCTGCAGAAAAGTTGCAGGAACGGATTCTCTAATTGGCCCTTCAACAGATTGCCTAATTACATCTGCCTTTCCTTCTCCCCAAGCCATCAAAATAATGCGTTTTGCGGCCATAATTGAGCCAACGCCCATGGTGATTGCTTTAATAGGAACATTTTCCAAACCGAAAAAATCGCTGGCGGCATCTAATCGGGTAACCCTGTCTAGTCTTACTATTCTGGTTTTGCTGATAAGGGAAGATCCTGGTTCATTAAAACCTATGTGCCCGGTACGTCCTATCCCTAGTATTTGAATGTCAATACCACCGGCATCAACAATCTTCTTCTCATAATTAATGCAGAAATCCCGAACATCCTCTTTGTCTAATGTGCCATCGGGGATGTTGATATTACTCTTTTTAATATCAATATGATCAAACAAATGCTCGTTCATAAATCGCACATAACTATGAATGGAATCGGATTCCATAGGGAAGTATTCATCCAGATTGAAGGTGATTACATTTTTAAAACTCAGTCCCTCTTCTTGATGAAATTTAACAAGGAATTCATACATCTTTGTAGGAGTGGAACCGGTTGCCAATCCCAATACTACATTTTTTCCCTGCTTTTGCCGCTGTCTGATTAGTTCTGCAATCTCATTGGCAACAAAAAATGATGCCTGCTCTGAACTATCGTGTATTACGGTGTTAATTCTTTCAAATTTCCTGGACTCTTCGTCTGTTGGAAAGCTCATTGCACTTGGTTTTGTGAGTGTTTCTGCCATCTTAGCTACTTGTATTTTTTGATTCTTTAGTGCAAAGATATATAAATAAATTCAAATATGCTGTTTTTTGCATTAAATATTGCAAATAATTGCAATTAAATAAAATAAAAACTAGTTAAAACAGTAAAAAACAGCAAATGAAAAATATTTTACTATCTTTGTAACCATAAATAATTGTACTCGATTTATGTTAAAAGAAGAGCGTCATCTGGCCATATTAAATGAAGTAGAGCTTCACAATCGAATATTGTTAACAGATATTGCAGAGAAATTGAATGTATCTATAGATACTGCAAGGAGAGACGTAAAAGAACTTGATGCGGTGAATAAATTGCGGAAAGTACATGGCGGGGCAATATCTCTTGGATTTACGGGTCTGGCAAGTAGTAATGCAAATATCTATGCACTTGATCAAAAGATAGCAATTGCACAAAAAGCAATCAGTCTTATCCGCGAGGGTAGTGTACTTTTCATTGATGGCGGTACGACATGTCTTGAACTTGTTCGCTTAATTCCTCCACAACTTAAGCTTACCTGCTTTACATTAAGCCTCCCGGTGGCATGGCAATTACTTTCCAATCCTAATATTAAAGTAATTTTTATCGGAGGAGAGATTTCAAGAGATGCTCAAATTTCTATAGGAGCCTACGCCGTTCATCAGCTAGCTGAGATAAGATTTGATTATAGTTTTATAGGAACCGGCTACGTCGACGCAATTCATGGGTTGACCGAGTTCGATTGGGAGATTGTTCAGGTTAAGAAAGCCGTTATCAATGCGTCTAAAAAAACGGTACTTTTGTGTATATCTGAAAAGCTAAATTCACAACATCAATATAAAACCTGCGATATTAACTCCATTAACACAATGATTACCGAATTAGCACCAGACAATAATCTTCTTAACTTATACAGAAACCAGGATATTCATCTTCTATAATATGTCAGATTATATTAAAATCACAGAAACCCCGTCCAATTATACAGATTTGGAATTGATGAGTACGCAGTCTATCCTGGAGAATATCAATAAAGAAGATCAGAAAGTGACGGAGGCAGTTCAAAGGGTAATTCCACAGCTCTCCAAACTTGTCGATGCCCTGGAAAAACGATTTTATGACGGAGGACGTTTATTCTACATCGGAGCAGGTACTAGTGGGCGGTTAGGTATTTTAGATGCTTCAGAAATCCCTCCAACTTATGGGATGCCTCATACAAGGGTAATAGGCTTAATTGCAGGTGGAGATTCTGCCATAAGAAAAGCGGTAGAATTTGCCGAAGACGATACAAAACAAGCCTGGATAGATCTAAAATCCTATGATATTTCTGAAAAAGATGTTCTCGTTGGAATTGCAGCGTCTGGTACAACTCCTTATGTACTTGGAGGCATTACAGATGCAAAAAAACACGGGATATTGACAGCCGGCATTACAAATAATCCGGGATCACCTTTAGCTACTATATCCGATATTCCCATAGAAATTAACGTAGGGCCCGAATTTGTTACAGGGAGTACCCGTATGAAAAGTGGCACCTCACAGAAACTTGCGTTAAATATGATTAGTACAGCCTTAATGATCAGAGTAGGCAGGGTAAAAGGCAATAAAATGGTAAATATGCAGCTCAGCAATAACAAATTAGTGGATAGGGGTACCCGCTATCTTATGGAGGGTCTGAACTTAAATTATGAAGAAGCGCAAAAGGCCCTCAGCCAATACGGCTCAGTTAAAAAAGCACTTGATGCCCTAAAAAAATAAGGTTATTTTAGAATAGTATTTACCTCTTCAAGAGTAACCATTTCGGCACCTGAATTGCCCCAGGAATTAAGCACGTAGTTCATTACATCTACTATTTCTTCATTTTCCAGCCCCAAGGGCATCATTGTATTGTCATAGGTAACACCATTAACTACGAGTGGGCCACGTTGACCATACTTCACACCTTTGATACTAGATTCCCTGTTATTTATTAAATAATCCGATTTGGCCAAAGGTGGAAATGTGTTCTCTACACCTTCTCCGTTTGCTAAGTGACAGGTAATGCAGAAATCCGTATAGATTTCTTTACCTCTTTGCATGCTCTCTTTCAACTCTTTGTCCTGCATCATAAAATAAGCCAGGCATGAGACGATCAGGAGATAACTGCTTACTAGAAACTTCATGGGATAACAAATTATAGAAATGCTGATTTAAGTGAGGCTATACACATTATTATTATAGAGGAATCAGTTTGTAAATGCCCTTCCCTTCTACCGCTACATAAATAAAACCATCCGGGCCCTGGCGTACGTTCCTGACCCTGCCTATGTCTTCCATAAGTTTCTCGCGGTAAGTAACTTCATTTCCTTTTAATTCCAGGCGCTCCAGATACTGAAATACCAGAGAACCTACTAGTAAATTTCCTTTCCAGGCCGGATACTTATCCGAAGTTACAAATGCCATTCCGCTTGGCGCAATGGAAGGAACCCAATAATGAATGGGTTGTTCCATGCCTTCCTTTTCAGTTATATCCGTTATTGGGGTACCACTGTAATTAATACCGTAAGTAATTACCGGCCAGCCATAGTTTACTCCTTTTTGCACAATATTTATTTCGTCTCCTCCTTGTGGGCCATGTTCATGGATCCATATAGCTCCTGTTTCCGGATGTTTGACCATACCCTGAGGGTTTCTGTTTCCATAAGTATATATGGCTTTTTTGGCATTTGGTTCATTTACGAAAGGATTGTCTTCAGGAATTCTTCCATCATCATGAATTCTGTAAATCTTCCCACAGTCTAGAGTAATATCTTGTGGATTTATATCGCGTTCCCCGCGTTCCCCAATAGAGAAGTATAAGTAACCCTGATTGTCAAATTCCATTCTGGATCCAAAATGCTGACCTTTTGTAGTATTAGGTGAAGCTTTGTATAGTATTTCTTTGTCTGTTAATGAGTTACCATTTAATTTAGCACGCATAATTGCGGTATTTCCGCCTTTCTCTTCACCTTCTTCCGAAGCAAACGAAAAGTAAATCCATCCGGTATTTTCATAATCCGGATGAAGTTCCATATCCAATAAACCGCCTTGTCCTCTGTTATATACTTCCGGGCCATTATTTATTGTTGATTTTTCTCCATCTTTAAAGAGAATAATTTCACCCGATTTTTCAGAAATTAACATACTTCCATCAGGTAGAAACACCATACCCCAGGGAATATTCAATCCATCAACAATTAATTCGGCGTTAAACGTAGTTTCCACGGGCGTATTTACGTCATTGTCCGTCTTCTGGGCACAGGATAAATTCGACATTACAACGAATAAACAAAGGGCTTTGATACTATTTTTCATAATCGAGCGTTAAAAATTAATAATAAGTAGGTATTAGAATGCCTAAAGATAAAGAGAAATTATAAGTTTAAATAATTACGCTGTAGAATATACTGATCCCAAATCACGAATATTCTTGCCATAACACGAATTAACCTATGCTCCAAAAAAACTCAAGGCAACTTGTGTATGCCGTGCTATTGCTCGCGCTATCTATTGTGGGTACCTCGGCTATTGCAAACACCAAAGTTTATGAGCTTATCTCGGAAATTACTGTTACTGCTGATAGGGATAATTCTTTATCGGAAACTACAGATATAGCAGTTGATCACAATATAAAAAGTCCATCCATAACGGAATCTTATTTGAACGCCCCTATGTTCATGACTATTATTCAGGGGGCTAATGAGGAAGTAGTTTGCCCCAATGATGGCAGTACACTTGCAAAATTCTTTTTATGCGGTACCAGTGATATTCGCACAATAACCCTAAGTCAGAGCGGGAGTAGTTATGAATGGCAAAAACTAGACCCCAACAGATGTGCCTTGTCCGTAATTGAAGATTGTGCAAACACAAATAACACCTGTTATGACACCGTAGGAACAAACTCCACTTATGACTTGAATTCTTCGGGAGAATTTCGTGTGCGTGTAGATGGTGGTCAATATTACTATTTTAAGTCATCCCTTAACCCATTGGATCCTCAGCTGATTCATGAGGATATTATTTGCGGAAATCCGGGAAGAGTAGAGGTGACAAACGTACCCGCTGGATATGAGTATAGCCTTAATAATTCTGCAGGGCCCTACCAGGACGACCCATTTTTTGATATAACTACTGCCGGAAATTATATAGTTTGGGTACGTTTAAAGAATGTATCGGGTAGTGCCTGTTTGTTTCCCTCAAATATGCAAACCGTGCTAGATCTGGATATTACCGTAGATGTTACAGCAAATGATATTTTATGTAGTGGGGAGCTGGGAAGTATAGACGTTCAGGTGTCTGGTGTTCCGGGATTCTATACATACAGATTAATAAAAGCCGGTGTCACCGTAGATACTTTTGGACCAGACGCTGCAAGTAATTATACTTTTGCGAATGTAAGTCCGGGAGTTTATAGCGTTAGGGTTGAAACTAATAAATGTAATGAACTCATTACTTTAGATATAAACAATGACCCAATAGACATAGGAAGTGGCATTAGTCCTTTGGCTGTTTCGGCAACAGCATCGGATAGTTTCGGTTGTGGAGCTGCTTCTGTTGATGTTACTATTGATACTTCAGGAGGTACTTCTCCATATAGATACAGTCTAGATGGAGGTGTTAATTTTAGTGCGCCGTATGCCAGCACCGCTATGTTCACCGTCACTTCTTCGGGTACTTATAACATCCTGGTTGAAGACGCTAATGGCTGCACAAAAACGGCAAGTATTGATGTTGAGGATTTACCTCCCCCTGTTTTCACAATTACCACAGAGGATGCTAATTGCGGCGGGGTCAACGACGGGCGAATTACTGTAAATGTGACTAACGGATTTGGATATAATCTTGAATTCAGTAATGACAACGGAACTAACTACCAGGGCAGTAATGTATTTAACAATTTAGCTCCCGGCAGCTATGACGTACTCATCCGTTATCAGCAAGGGTCTTTTACTTGTACAACTCCGGCATCTAATGAGACAGTTGGTACACCATCAACAATTACAGGTACTGCTACGGCCAATTCTATACCTACCTGTTTAAATGAGAACGGCGGGCAAATAACAATTGCAGGTGTTGCCGGTGGGACCCCACCATACGACTATAGTATTGGTGCAGGTTTTAGTCCTACCACAGTTTATACTAATCTTGGTGTGGGAACTTATACCCCTCAAATAAGGGATGCCAATGGTTGTGTGGAAACTCTGCCTCCTATAGTCTTTAATGCTTTAGACAAGCCTACGGACATGGATTTTACCATCTCCAGTATTGATTGTTTAACCAGTAGTGCTTCAGTTACAGTTGCTGTTACTGATGGTACAGCCCCATACACCTATGAAATTATCGCCCCTGCGATCAGTGCCATTAATAATGGCAACAATCCGGTTTTTACCGGTTTGGGACTGGGAACCTATACTTTTAGGGTTACCGATAATGAAGGTTGTAGTTATGATGAAGTCTTTGCAATTACGGATATTAGTTCCATTGCTGTGCAGGCTCAGCCTACGAAAGTAGTTACCTGTGTTGGCGATAGTGATGGTGAAGGTCGCTTTCTTGTAGATGGATTTGATACTACTTATCGTTACCAGATTGATGCTGGTCCGGTATTTAATGGACAATCAGGTGGAATAATAAATGTAACGGGATTAACAGCGGGTAGTTATACAATTACCGTAACTGATGAGGACACGAATTGTTCGGATACAGCAACTTTAGTCATTCAGGAACCAGCAGTAGCATTTGCTATTACCAGCCTTAGTGTTACCCCGATGAGCTGTCAGAATGGTAATATCGGTAGCGTTACTATTAATACAACCGGAGGTTGGGGTGGTAACAGATACACCTTAATTCAACCAGATTTAACGCCTCGCGGACCTAAAAACGGGAATACCTTTTCAAACCTGTCTTTGGACGGTTTGTATCAGGTTAGTGTAACGGATGCGAATGGTTGTACGGTAACAGATAGTTTTACGTTAACAATTTTGAATTCCCCAACACTTAGTCTGGATGTAGCTGCTTCGGATTTCTGTTATGATAATGTAGATGCAGCTACCCTTGCCGTAAATGCTGTAGGAGGGCTTCCACCATATCAGTTCAGAGTAAATGGAGGACCTTTAGGAGGAGTAAGCACTTTTAATAATCTAACACCCGGCACATACAATATTGAAGTAATAGACGCCAATGATTGCCGGGATAATGTTACTTATACAATAGAACCGGAAATTTCTGCTACTGGCAGCATTATCAGGCCACTAACCTGTGGTGGTATCTCTGCACAAATACAGGTTAACATCTCTGACGGATACCCTTTGGCAGGTGACTATGATATTTATGAAGTAAGTATTGACGGTGCGCCATATACCTCTAGTTCCAACAATATTACCGGTAATTCCTTTATATATGATATACCTAATGGGTCTATTTTAGTACCTACCACGTATCAGTTTTTGGTCAGTGACAGCCAGGGTTGTACCACAGAAACAAATGTAATAACCATTGATCCGCCCGAAAGTATTGTTGGATCTGCAAACCCAACAGATACAACCTGCGGTGATGATAATGGTATTATAACACTTGTTCCTGATACTAATTTTGGAGTACCGCCTTATGAATATAGTGATGATAGCGGAGCTACATTTAGTTCACAAAATATATTCTCCGGCTTTGCACCGGGAGTCTACAGCACATTCGTTATAAGGGATAGCCGAGGGTGTTTAACGCCTGTTTTGTCTGCAACTATTAATGGCAGCACACCGGTTGATGCAACTGTTGTTGCTAACAATGCCATATGTGCGGCAGGAACTGTTGAAGGTTCAATTGATGTTACAGCAGTTGCGAATGGTGCACCAAATTACACTTATATTGTCGAAGATATTAACGGTGCTATTGTAACAACTTTCGGTCCTACCGCCAGTACTGCAGTTAATTTTCCAAATTTAGTACCTGGTACCTATACCATTGTCACTCAGGATGCTTCCGGATGTGAAGACCGTGATACCGTCACCATTACACAAAATCAATTAGATCTTGTTCCCGTGGCTACTACAACACCACCGGATTGTACAACAGCCTTCACTTATATCGTGGATATTGTAGGTGGAACTGCACCTTATCAGATAGGTTTGTTAGGTGGCCCACTAGGGGCTCCAAATGTGGATATTGACACCCATGATTTTACGGGTCAAATCGCATATGGGGTAACTTATTTTGTGGAGGTAATAGATTTTTTAGGATGTAGATATATTGAACAAATTGACCCAATTTTAGGTCCTTCGCCTATTGCAGTTGCTGCAACATCTACAACGGCTTCCTGTACACCAGGGGGCAATGGACAAATTGATTACCAGGTAACAGGTATTGCTTCTCCTGCGGATCTTACCATTGAGTTACAAGACACCAATACGGGAGCCATTGTTAGTGGTCCAATAGTATTAAATAATGAACCTATTCCTTATAACGGATCTTTTACAGCCCTTCCACCAGGGAATTATCAGATACTGGTAAATGATAACAATACAAGTTGTGATGCCAGTGCTTTAATTGACATCATAACAGATATCCCAACATTGGTAGTAGACAATAATGAACCTGCAAATTGTAATGTAGGTGCTTTGGTAACAGTAAGAGGTACAGGTGGTACTCCTGGATATAGCTTTGCCTATGTACCTTTCAGTGATCCTGCTCCTGCTGTATTTACAGCTCAGACAACCTATGAAATTGCAGGGCCTTACCCTGCAGATTATGATTTTTATGTTCAGGACAGCAATGGTTGTATAAGCTTTACTACCGTGACAGTCACTGAAAATCCCGGCATTCCTCCGCCCTCGGTAGATGTTGTAAATCAGTGTTTTGCAGTTGCTAACTATACCGTTAACATAACTGCACCTATAAGCTCCGGCACAGGTCTTCCTGATGAAACTTTTGAGTATGATATTGGAGGCGGATTCCAAACAAGCCCAAATTTTACCGTGGTAAATCCAGGTGATTATACGATCATTATACGAGACGGGAATGGTTGTACTACAAGTATTGTTGCAAGGGTATTCGATTTCTTTGCCATAACAGCAAACGCAACAACAGAACCAACCTGTAACGCAGGAGATGGTGTGATTACGGTTAATACTACTGGTGGTAGTGGTAATTTTGAATTTCAACTGAGGGATAATTTATTAAACCCAATTGGGCCACCACAGGGTTCAAATGTGTTTACAAATGTATTTCCGGGTAATTATAACATTTTGGTAACCGACCTGGACTCAAACACCTTCCCTCTCTGTGAAGATAATGCAATAGTTGATGTTACCACTGTCGACACTCCGGACATATCAGCAACTCCCAAGGGAGATATTACTTGTAATGGTGCAAATGATGGTTATATATCAGTTGAATTGCTTCCCGGGACCGATACGGACAGCCCATTTACCTATATACTATATGATGGTGGCACTGCTACGGTAGTTAGAGCCGCACAATCAGCCGCTATTTTTGACAATTTACCTCCGGGAACTTATCAAGCCGAAGTAATTTCGGATAGAGGCTGTACAGACAGATCTCCTGATATTGTAATTAATGAACCCACACCATTGCAAATTGCTACGACGAACACCGAATTTACTTGTGATCCGAGCAGTAACCGATTCAATACCGCCACAATAACAATCTATACGGACACCAATGGAGATGGTACAGGCGTAAATACAGGTACACCAAGTTATACCTATAGTATGAATGACGGTACTCCGGCTTTCGATGGTACAAATTTTCAGACAAGCAACGTCTTTGAAGTAATTGACAATGGTACAAATCAAACCATAATTCTTATAGCAAAGGACCAAAATGGCTGTGAAATTACGGATACGGTGACTATTAATGCCCCTGTAGGGCTCACTTTTACATTCAATGTAAACTCTATTAGCTGTGATGCATCAGGTACCGGTGTAAATCCAGGTTCGATAGATATTATCATAGATCAGGGCCCTGGTAACTATGATGTGGAAATATTGCCATTAGGTTCAGAACCGATACAGAATTCCGGCGGTAGCGATACCGTAAGCTGGTCTATTAGTACGCCGGGTGACTATATTTTTGCAGTTACTGATGTAGGAAATGCTGGTTGTACTTATCTCACACCCATTGTTAATGTTCCGGACTATAATACCATTGAGGCTCTTATAGCGGAGACTGAACCGGTTACTTGTTTTAATGGTTCTGACGGGGAAATGAGTATTCAAATAAATAATTATAGCGGAATCTATAATTATGAAGTATTCTCAAGAGACAATGCAGGAGTTGAAACAACGACTAGCGTTACAGGCACATTTGATACCAATATTCCGGCTCAAAACCCTGGCATTATTACAGGTCTTCCGGCAGGTAACCTGATAGTTTATGTTGAGGCATTAGATATTCCTTATTGTGATGCTATTAGTAATATAGCTACTGTAAGACAGCCAGACAGAGCTTTAACTGTTGCTCTAACCCAAACGGCTGAGGTAACCTGTGCCGTACCCGGACTAGGTGAGATATTTGCAGTTGGTGATGGTGGCTGGGGAAGTTTTGAATACCAGTTAATAGCCCCTGATGGGACTACTATTCTGCAGGATTTCCCAAGTACGAACGACAGTTTTACAGGTTTATCTGATGGTATCTATACAGTGAATGTAAGAGATCTGGAAGGATGTATTTCAACCAACACCATTAATTTAGCACTTCCTGCACCTATATATGCTGATATTCAGGTAATAAATCCTTTACAGTGTAACAACGATAATAATGGTGAGATAGAAGCATATAACGTAAGTGGTGGCCAGGGTCCTGGTAATTATTTGTATCAGCTTAACCGTCTTAGTGACGGTACAAGCAGTGGGATACAGACCACTACCAATTTTGCTAATTTATCAGCAGGTGATTATACCATTACCGTTTTTGACGGCTGGGATTGTTCTTATACAACGGTTCCTATTACTATTGTAGACCCTGAAGTGGTCATTGCAGAACTTGTTGAGTTGCAGCCACCCGGTTGTGGTGACGTGGGAATCATGGAATTAACGGTAACGAATCCCGAAGTTGGAGTGAGTTATTTCTATAGGCGTGCAGGAACGGCAGATCCATTTATTCCTTTTGATGCGCTTGATCCTACAGCGACTTCAGTACAGATCTCTGAAGATATAACTATTGATCCGGGACCATTCCAATATGATGTTCAGAATTCTAATGGATGTCCCTTTGAAAAATCCAACCAAATATCGCTGGACCCTGCAGCACCTTTAGTAATTGCATTGGATTTAGCTAATGCGACCATAAATTGTGCAGGTGAAGCTACCGGTATTATCCGGTCCGAAGCCTTCGGTGGTATTGGGAACTACATATATTCTTTGTTAAATTCAGATGTACCGCCGTTCCCTTCAGGGGGTAATGTGGAAAGAAGTGCCCAATCTTCAGGAATATTCAGAGACCTGGGCCCCGGTACATATTGGGTTTATGCTGAAAGTGGTGGTTGTACCGCGATCTCTACCCCAATAACTATTGTAGATCCTCCGCCATTGGTGCTGGATTATATAGAGGCAGTACCTGTAAGTTGTAACGGAGATATGGATGGACAACTGATCTTAGAAGCTAGTGGTGGTACCGGTATAATCCGCTATTCTATTGCAGACCAGTTAAGTGAGTTCTTTGAG
>NZ_CAMYIP010000218.1 GCF_947258525.1 uncultured Eudoraea sp. | reverse complement strand
GCCAATAAACCTGCCAGGCTGGGATGGTCTTGGGGAAGCGTAAAATCAATAAGTTCAGGGTGGTCTACCTTACCAAATTTCATATAGATTTTTATTGATTTTAGATGGTGTCGAAATTACATATATTTCACTATACTTTTGAAATCGATTTTACACAATTAGATCAGTGCTGTGAATTAATTCAATTTTTATTTGTTCATAAAGCAGTTAACAACTAATTGTTCTCCAGGTCTTGCATAGTACGCGTATTATCTAATTTTATAGAAACTTCTTCAGATGAACCAAAGATCTGCTGACCTCCTGAGCTTCAGGCCGGAGATTCCAAATGCCAAAATTACCCCTGACATGAGTAAAGACGAACAGTTTCAGAATGGAACGTTGCGTCCTATAATCAAGTTTCAGAATCCTTTATTGATCGAAGCATTTAAAAATTATATCGTAAAACATAAGAATGCCTTTTATGAACTGAGCATTGAAAAACGTTTGGATTATATAGAAAATGCCCTCCAAAAAGACATCAAATTCCGAAATGCCCTGAAGGGAATGGTTATTGGACAGTTCACAGTTGAAGAATATATGACTTATATTCAAAACTCATCTGCCCTAAATAAACGAATGATGAGCATGGTCGTTGAGCGTCTAAAAGACCAGGTGCAGGCTTTCGAAGCTTCTGTCTTAGTTTAAAAGGGATTCCCCATTAAGATTGGTTGTTAGAATCTCGCTCATCAGGTCAAAATAGGGTCTTATTTCTTTAAAGGAATTATTTACTTCGTCTATAAAATCCTTACTTAATACTTCTTTATCAGTAAATTTTCGCACAAAAATAAAAGCTTTCTTCCTTATCAAATCAATATTCGGATCTTCTTTATTGAATCCCTTCGGTGCCGTTTTTACTTCTTCGCCTACCAGTTCTCCCCAGGTTTTCTTGAATGATGGACTACTAATTAGTTTTCGGAAAGGCATAGCATCAAGTTCAAACTCTTTACGGATGCGCAACAGATCTTGAGAATTGGGTTGCCAAAATCCTGCCGCTATAAATGATTCTCCGGGCCGAATCTGTAAATAATAACCACCCCTGAGTTGTGCACCTGCCCTTGAAAAGGAGCCGGCAAAATGCGACTTATATGGGGTTTTATCCTTGGAAAATCTTACATCCCTGTATATTCGAAACACTTTTAGTTTTTCAATGTCATCATGTTCTTTCATCTTATCCATCAGACTGTTATAAAATCCTTTTACACCAGTTTCCAACGATTTGAATTCAGGCTTATGTTCTTCAAACCATTCCCGATTATTGTTTCTTTTCAATTCACTTAAAAAGCGTAGCGTGTCTTTAGTAATGACCGTATTTTCCATTCGACTAAGCGGTATAAATTTTATGCTAAAGTTAACCAATTAGAGCTAGATGCTTTTTAAATATTGGTTAATTTTGAAACTCAACCTTTAGGAATGGACAAATCAATAATTATAAAAAAAATAAACGAAAACAAGAAACAACCGAATCTCAGATATCGGCTTAAGCGGAATGTAGAGGATTTTACAAACCTACTGTTCCTCACTTTATTCGACATTGAAACACCGGTTGAGGAGAATATTGAAACTCTTGAAGTTCAATTTGATGAATTGATAAATCTTGCGTGTTGGAATATTGAAAAACCTTGTTCCAAAATTTGGAGTAATTATTTGGAACAACTCCCCAAAGTACTTGAAAAACTGAATCTGGATGCAGAGGCTATTGCCAGTTGTGACCCGGCCTCCCTATCCATTGAGGAAGTGTATATGGCTTATCCCGGTTTTTATGCTATTGCTATCTATAGACTTGCCCATGAGCTATATAACAAAGGATTTCCTTTGGTTCCCAGATTAATGACAGAATATGCTCACAGACAAACGGGAGTAGATATTAATCCCGGGGCTCATATCGGAGAGTCTTTTTTTATTGATCATGCCACGGGAGTAGTCATTGGAGAAACGGCGGTTATTAAGAATAATGTTAAGATCTACCAGGGAGTTACTTTAGGAGCTTTGTTTGTAACCAAAAATCTACAGAGAACCAAGCGCCATCCTACTATAGAGGACAATGTGACTATATATGCAAATGCCACTATTTTGGGTGGGAATACTACTATTGGTGAAAATTCAATTATTGGAGGTAATGCATGGGTAACTTCATCTGTACCCCCCAATTCAAAGGTATTTCACAGTGCTGAAATAAAAGTAAAATCCATACCCAATGTCTCATAGTATTTTAGATTTAATAGGGAACACGCCACTTGTGGTTTCAAGATCTTTAAATACCAACCCGGATGTTACCCTAATGTTCAAAATGGAAGGTCATAACCCGGGCGGTAGTGTGAAAGACAGGGCTGCTTATAACATGATTAAAAGTGGGATGGAACGCGGAGAGATTAACCGAAACAGTAAATTAATTGAGGCGACCAGCGGAAATACAGGTATTGCCCTTGCTATGATTGCCGGCATCTATAAGTTAAATATTGAGTTGGTAATGCCAGAAAATTCAACTAAGGAAAGGGTACAAACAATGCGTGCATATGGGGCAAAGGTTACTTTAACCGATGCAGGCATAGGTATTGAAGGAGCGCGGGATCATGCAGAGGCAAAAGTAAAAGACAGTGGTTATCAAATGCTTAACCAATTTTCGAACGACGATAATTGGAAAGCGCACTACGAGACAACCGGCCCGGAAATATGGAAGGATACCAACGGTAAAGTCACTCATTTTGTATCTTCCATGGGAACGACAGGAACTATCATTGGCACCTCTACCTATTTAAAAGAGAAAAACAAAAACATAAACATTGTAGGTGTCCAACCAAAGGATGAGTCTAAAATTCCTGGCATTAGAAAGTGGCCTAAGGAATACCTGCCAAAGATCTTCGATCCATCAAAAGTTGACACTATTATGGAAGTAAGCGAAGATGAAGCAAGAATTATGGCAAAACGTCTGGCTAAGGATGAAGGAATATTTGCCGGTATGAGTAGTGGCGGAGCTACTGCAGCTGCCTTAAAGCTGGCTGCCAGTCTTAATAGCGGGCTTATTGTTTCTATAATTTGTGACCGTGGTGACCGCTATTTATCTTCAGATTTATTCGACTGATGAGTCGATAAAATTTCCTGAATCCCATCACGATAGACCTGAAATTCCTTCAAATTATTGTGTCGTCCACCCTTTATAGAATAGAATGAATTTTTATCGACAGCCACGGAATTAAAAAGACGTAATCCTGAATTATACGGCACTACTGTATCATCTGTGCCATGAAAAAATGCAATTGGACAGCTAACTTCTGAAATGTATTCATAAGTCTTTAATGGATATTTCAAAAACCATTGAACGGGCAAATACGGAAAACGACTTTTTCCCAAATCTAACAGACTGTAAAAAGGTGTTTCCAGAACTAGTTGAAATGGTTTATTTTCTGATGCTACCCGGGCAGCAATCCCTGTGCCAAGCGAACGACCGTACAGTGTAATCACAGACTCATCATAATGTTCCAAAGCGTATTCATAAAATAGCTGGCCATCATTATATAGCGCCTCTTCACTTAGCTTGCCTGTACTTTTCCCATAGGTACGATAGTCCATAATTATAACATCATAATTTTTTTCAACAAAAAAGAGTGCAATATCTCCCCAGCGGGCAAGATCGCCGGCATTCCCGTGGTAGTAGACAATTACACCTTCCGGTTTTTCTTGTTTAAAATGTATACCATTTAATACGGCACCGTCCGCAGCAGTAATAAAAATTTCATCAAAGGGCTGAGTGAATGAATATGAATAGTCTAACGGTAATTTAGAAGGTAAAAAGATTAGCTTTTCCTGAAGTAAATATAGCATAGCAGAAATTATTAGATAAGCCGAAAATAAGAATAGAACAGCTCTTTTTAGTTTAACCATTTAAGCCTTCACATTGTGTTTTACATGAATACTGGAACCTTTAAGATCAACCTTTACTGGTCTTTTCGTAATGATTTCACCTAACATCTTATGGTAAGATTCGAATGTATTCAGATTCTTATGCCCTCCGCCTATAACCGTATATAAGGTTGTTAAAGAGGGCTTTATTTTAGATAATTTAACACTAGTCTTGTAAGGAATCAACTTATCGTCTGTACCATGAATGATATGGATTGGGCAATTTACGTATTGTAACCATTTATAGGTAGGCATAGGAAATTTAAGCAGTAGTGAAAGCGGCATAAAAGGGATATATTTTTTAGCCACTTTACTTAAACTGTAGTACGGGGCATCCAGTATAAGCATTCTCGGGTTGTTCATAGAAGCCAGTTTGGCCGCAAAACCAGATCCCAGCGAGCGGCCATAAAGAATGATATACTTTTCGTCTACATTTTCCTTTATTTTATTGTAGATAACCTGCATATCGCGCTTAATCGCTTTCTGTGTGCGTCTGCCCGTGCTTTTCCCAAAACCTCTGTAGTCTACCATTAAAACATCATAGCCATGCCTTGTAAAATCAACAGCAAACTTCCCCCAGCCTTTTATACTTTTAGAATTTCCTTTTAGATAGAATACTATACCTTTTGGATTCTGGGCTTTAAATCTAAGTCCATTTAATATTGCACCGTCCCTGGTTTCAACATTGTATTCCTCTATTTCCTGGTGCTCATATTCAAATAGAAAGTCCTTTGGGAGCTTTTCCGGTTTGAACATAAGGTAATCCTGCAGAAAATAAAGCAGTGTGCTGATTGCTAAATAAACCAGAACGATTAAAAAAAGGATATATAACCAATTTGGCATCGAAGAACATTTTTTTCAATGTACAAAAATTTCCAGATAAAGGATTTATTCAAATTCGAGCTTATTTAAAACCAGTCCCGAACCAGGTGCTATAAAAGGAATCTTAATATTTGTATCTTCCGTTAAGGATAATTGGATCTCCTCGAGACTAAGCAACCCTCTTCCTAACAGGATTAGGGCCCCCATTATCATTCGAACCTGGTAGCGCATAAAACCTTTCCCACAAATTTCTAAGACATAACTGCGCTTTGGTAAAAAATTTGCTTTAATCTCCTTATTCTCTTTTATTACACAAGAAGTAATTGTTCTAGTTACTATCTTATTTTCTCCAGGTTTAGCCGTGTATGCTTTAAAATTGTGTGTTCCGGTATAAAGTGATGCAGCTTTCATCATAATATTAATATCGAGATCCTCTAATATATTTGCCATAATAGGCGCACAATACGGATGGTTCTTATCACCAAAGGAAAAATAATAGCGATATTCCTTAGATTTACTATCTTTAATTATATTGAAGTTATCATTTATATTATTTATCTTAAGTATTTTAATATCAGCAGGTAAGTTGTTATTAAATATTTTGATAAAATTTGATATTTCAGAAATAGGTGTTTCTTCTACGATTAATTGAAATGCCGCATCGAGGGCAGAAACTTTTGCGTCAGTTCTCCCCGCGCCTAAGATTTTAAATTTCTGATCAGGCAAAATGTACTTAAGTGTTTTTAGAAGCATTCCTTCTATTGTTCTTTGCCCAGGCTGCTTTTGCCATCCGCTATATCTGAATCCCAGAAATTGAACTCTTATCAAATAATAATAACGTCTTTTCATGAGAGTTAAGTTAATTAATTGAGAGTTATAACGACAAGAATAATGTAAACTTTAGATTTCTTTCCGGGAAGTCAAGACAATTTTGTTTTAGTATTCTTCCATTTGACCCTGCACAAAATACTTTAAATAATTCCAAAGAAATTTACATTTTTTTGTATTTTGTATATTATAAACCAACCTAAACTGAAACAAAATGAGTGAAAAATCAACCACAAAACCACCGATTTGGTTTTGGATCGTGAGTATTCTTGCGCTATTATGGAACCTTATGGGCGTTATGGCATATCTTGGTCAGGCCTATATGACTGATGAGATGAAGGCCGAATATACCGCTGAACAATTAGCGCTGATGGAAAGTACCCCGGCATGGGTAACAGCTGCGTTTGCCATAGCAGTATGGGGAGGTCTTCTGGGGTGTTTGGCTCTTTTACTTAGAAAAAAATGGGCCAGACCTGTTTTAATTCTGTCCTTAATTGGCATAGTGGTTCAAATGGGGCATTCATTTTTTATGACGAATGCTGCTGAAGTTTACGGTCAGGTGCAGGGAATCATTACTCCATTACTTGTTATTATTATTGCCATTGCACTGGTGCAATTCGCTCGAATTGCAGAGAAACGCAACTGGATATCTTAGAATACAACGACATCATTGTTAAAAGCGCATATTTGTAATATGTGCTTTTTTTATGATTTTTACCTGGCTTAAACAATGCCGTTATAAACCAAGATTCAAAACGTTTTCGCAACAACTTTTTAAGGTTACTCAACATTGTTTGCGCTTCATCGAATATTTTCAAATAAAGAATATAGGCCTGCGTTAAAAACTTCAACGAGGTTCCCCAAAGCCTTGCAATCTACTTATATGAAGGCAATTTTAAAATTTTTCTCCTGGAGGATATGTTTAGTACTATCCATTTCGGTTTTAGCAATTCTTATTGTTTTGAATTTTTATGGCTTGTATACCAATAAGTTTTACTTTTTCAAATTTGACAATTATATATTTCCATTGTTTGCGGTAGTCCATTTTATCTTTCTTTATGTACTGTGGTTTAAAATTAAAGAGCGGGAATATACCGATCCACAAATGCGTAATCTGGAATATTCCATGTATGGAATTTTTCTTATCTACATATTTAAAATAATGGATACGGCTTACATATTACAAAGCTATTATGAATATCAGGATCACATTATTCCGGAAACATTTATACCTGTGGGAATAGTTATTTTCTTATTGCAGTTCTTCTTGCTATTCCTGACCATATTGACTTTTAAGCACAGAATGACTATGGTGGGCCCTTATAACTTTGATAGTATTAACGAAAATATTGATTCCTGGCAATAACGAATTTCTATTATGTTATGGCAATGCAAAGGACCTTGGATGAATTTTCAGGGTCTTTTCATTTAAAACCCAAAAATCTTAATCAGTTAAATTCTTTTATAACAAAACCAATAAAATAATCGGGTAATTGGACATTTCTGAAATTTAGATCGATTTTATGTAAGGAAATAGTCATCCTTTCGGCTATAGTAATGCAAACATCTGGTTTGTACGAAACAACTATTAAATAATAATGCCATCCTAAGGAAGGACCATCATTATTTTTAGTGACTATTTATAAAATGGAAAGGATTGCTATGAATACAAAAGCCCTTTAAATCAAGGGCTTTTGTTATTGAATAGCTCTTATAATTTACTTATAAAACTTCCATAAAGGTCTTTAAACTGATATCCCCTTTGAAATCTTCGTTTGCTTAACTTTTTATAGGCAACTAATCCCCATAATAGAAACTCCTTGAGAAAAAATGTATCTTCTTCAGGGATTTCCGACTGATATCTTTTTATAAGTGCGTTTAGTTCTGGAATACTATTGAGCATAGCTTCATATTCATCATCGGTTAAATTGTCCATAAGATCAAATCCCTCGCTTTCAAAGAACCAATTGATCAGATCATCATAAGGATTTCCGGCATCCTTATGCTCCAATTTCTCAATCTTTGGAAAATAATTAGGGAATAAGGTTTTAATGGCATCTTCGAAAAGTATAAGCGCAACTTTATCTCCACCTTCCTGTTCTCCTTCGTATACAAGTTCTATTTTTCCTGTTATGGCAGGGATGACTCCCATAAAATCACTAAGTCTTACCCGGGTCTTTTCCTCTCCTGAGATCATCGCCCTGCGCTCGGCGGTACTTAAGAGGTTTTCGAAAGCGGTTATACTTGTTCGAGCACTCACCCCACTTTTAGAATCAACATATTCGCTTTTTCGAGCTTCAAAACTTATTTGTTCAAGTAAATCCTTTGCCAGGTCGGGTACATAAATAGATTTTGCCTGTCGCTCATCCAATTGAGCTTCTTGTTCAGTAATTTTCCGGGCAATTTCAATTTCTTCCGGGTAATGCGTAAGGATTTGAGATCCTATCCTGTCTTTTAAAGGAGTAACTATACTACCCCTATTCGTATAATCTTCAGGATTAGCTGTAAACACAAACTGAATATCGAGCGGTAATCTCAATTTAAAACCTCTTATCTGAATATCTCCTTCCTGTAAAATATTAAATAAGGAGACCTGAATCCTTGACTGAAGATCGGGAAGTTCATTTATAACAAAAATGCAACGGTTAGAACGTGGAATCATTCCAAAATGAATAACCCTGTCATCCGCGTAAGAAAGTTTCAAATTTGCAGCCTTAATCGGGTCTACATCCCCAATTAAATCTGCTACCGTAACATCGGGGGTAGCAAGTTTTTCATAAAAACGGTCTTCTCTGTGCAGCCATGTAATGGGTGTTTGATCACCTTTCTCTTTAATAAGTTCCCTGCTGTATCTAGAAATGGGATTAAGAGGATCATCATTAATCTCAGATCCTGCGACAACAGGTATATATTCATCTAACAGGTTAACCATCAATCTTGCCAATCGGGTTTTGGCCTGACCTCTAAGTCCCAGCAAATTAATATTATGACGCGATAAAATGGCACGCTCTAACTCAGGAATTACCGATTCTTCATATCCCCATATACCGTGGAAAGTCTGTTCTCCTTTGCTTATTTTATCTCTTAAATTCTTTCTTAATTCATCCTTTATGCTCTGGCTTTTATAGGCTGCCGATTTGAGTGCTCCCAGGGTGGATATATTTTTATAATCTATTTTCATACGTATTTAATTATTTTTATATCAATATATTACATAAATATATTAAAGTTTTACTTCAATCTTTTCCTTCGGTTTTGTTCATAATCTTCAAAAATCATTTCTCCTAAATCTTCCAGGCCTGTGAAAAAAGCCTTTCCATTGTTGGCCTCAGTAAAATGCCTTATAAATTGTATTAAATAAGGATCCTGTGCAATCATGAAAGTCGTTATAGGAATATGTAATCTTCTGGCCTGTCTTGCCGTATTGTAACATTTTTCAACAATAAAATCGTCAAGACCAACACTGTTTTTATAATATGTCCCGTCCGGCATTCTCAGACAACTGGGCTTGCCATCCGTAATCATAAAGATTTGTTTATTGGTATTTCTTTTTCTCCTCAGCATATCCATTGCAAGCTGCAATCCGGCAACAGTATTGGTATGATATGGCCCAACTTTTAGGTAGGGAAGTTCTTTTATAGGAATAGGCCAGGCATCATTACCAAAAACCAAAATGTCCAAGGTATCTTTGGGATACCTTGTGGTAATTAACTCGGCCAGAGCCATTGCAACTTTTTTGGCAGGTGTAATACGGTCCTCTCCATATAAAATCATAGAATGGCTAATGTCTATCATAAGCACCGTGCTCATTTGAGCTTTATAGTGCGTGTCTTCTACTACAAGATCATCCTCAGTTAGAGAAAAACCATCCATGCCGTGATTAATCTGGGCATTTTTCAAACTTTCCGTCATAGAAATATGCTCTAAAGAGTCTCCGTATCTATACTCTCTGAAATCGCCGGTATGCTCATCCCCGGGGCCAGATTTGCCGGTCTTATGGTTCCCAGCACCGCTTCTCTTTAGCTTACCAAAAATCTGGTCTAAAGCACGCTGACGAATAATTCGTTCCATTTTGGCAGTAATAGACAAACTGGCTTCACCCGGTTCACCATCTCCTTCTCCACCGCCCTCTTCTAATTCTTCACGTAAAAAACCCTTTGCTTTTAAGTCCTCAATAAAATCATCAATGGTATAATTCTCATCTGTGAGTTCATATTCCTTATCCAATTCCCGTAACCAATCCAGAGCCTCATCCACATCGCCAGAGGTATGTGTAATGAGCTCCTGAAAAATCTCAAAAAGTTTTTCAAAGGGAGTAAGCTGAGGTGCTTCGTAGTTTAAAAATCGAAAGCCTTTTCCTGTTTTCATAGCCATTAGCTAAAAATAACACATTTAATAAAAGGGCGTATTAATTTTAAGAAAACTTAAGGAATTACTGTCTTAAATTTTATGCCTGCTTTTTAGAATATCTACAACGTCGTTAAGAAGATGGCCTTTGGCCTGTAATAAAATCAGATAGTGAAAAAGCAAGTCGGCACTTTCTTCAAGGAATAATTTTTCATTGTCATCCTTTGCTTCAATTACGGTTTCTACAGCTTCTTCACCGACTTTCTGAGCAATTTTATTTATCCCGCTTTTAAACAATGAACTAACATAGCTCTTTTCATTACTTTTATTTTCTTTCCTATCTCTAATTATAGCTTCCAAATGGGTTAGAAAACCAAAATTCTGAACATTATCTTTATTCCAACAGGTATCGCTCCCCTTATGACATGTAGGTCCTGCAGGGTTTGCAGAAATTAACAGCGTATCATTGTCACAATCAATTTCAACATTAACCAGATTCAGAAAATTGCCACTTTCTTCTCCTTTTTGCCATATTCGTTTCTTACTTCTGCTATAGAAGGTAACTTTTCCTGTTTGCATAGTTTTATTAAGGGCGTCCTCGTTCATGTAACCCAGCATTAAAACATTTTTAGTAGTTGAGTCCTGGATTATTGCCGGCACAAGTCCGTCTTTATTTTTATCAAATGCTACTTCCATAGTATACGCCTTTTATTGCCTTATAAAATTTCTTTATAATCTAACAGGAATGCCATTATCCTGTAATTTCTTTTTAAGATCCTTTATCTCCATTTCCTTAAAATGAAATACACTTGCCGCCAATGCCGCATCTGCCTTGCCATCTTTAAAAGTATCAATAAAATGCTGCATGTTACCAGCCCCACCGGATGCGATGATTGGAATGTTCCGTTCTGTTGATAGCCGAGCTAACGTTTCATTGGCAAATCCATTTTTTGTACCGTCATGGTCCATCGAGGTAAACAAGATTTCTCCCGCACCTCTTTCCTCAACTTCTTTAGCCCACTCAAACAATTCAATTTCGGTAGGCACCTTACCTCCTACAAGATGTACTTTCCATTCCCCATTTATTTGCTTTGCATCTATGGCAACTACTATACACTGAGAACCGAATTTAGCTACAAGCTCATTAATTAATTCAGGGTTTTTAACTGCTGAAGAATTTATAGAGACTTTATCTGCCCCATTATGCAGCAGGACATCAACATCTTTGATGGACGAAATACCTCCGCCAACAGTGAAAGGGATATTGACTTTCTCTGCTACCCTTTTTACCAAATCAGCCAGTGTCTTTCGTCTTTCCTCGGTTGCGGAAATATCCAAAAATACTAACTCGTCTGCACCTTCATTCGCATACATTTGTGCAAGTTCTACAGGATCTCCGGCATCGCGCAAATCGACAAAATTTATGCCTTTTACGGTACGACCATCCTTTATATCAAGGCAAGGAATTATTCTTTTTGTTAGCATTTTCTAATTTTCGTTTTTAATATTCAGGTCTCTTCCATCATAAAATCCTAAATCCTTATTGATCAGCAGTTTTGTCCAAAATGCAATTTGGCCCGTATGATAAGAATAATGCTCAACAGCATGAATAACAATTCCTATTCCCGAGAGATCATATCCCTGCACTATACGTTTTTTTAGCAGCTGACTTTTACTACAATTATTGAGTACATGCTTTGCCTGTCTAACAGTATCTTCTAGTTTTTGTATTAGCTCACTTCTTGTAAAACCATCAGATATTGAAAATTCTGCGTCTCTGTTTCTCAGATCATTCTGTTCTCCTAAAGATGCAATTATATATTGTGTCATATTGCCACATATATGAATTATTTGATTCCCAATGCTATTGGAGGATTCATTTGGCTTTTCCCAAATATTAATTTCTTCAACGGACTTCAGACTAATTATATTCATTCTCGTACTCTCATCTAGTCTGTAAATAGAATTCTCCAAAAATTCTGACATCCATTCATCTCTTATATTATTCATACTGATAATATAAATTGTTCTAATTGCTTTAAACTAATTTTATTCTCATAGATAGCCTTACCTAATATAGCCCCTTCGCATCCAATTTCCTTTAATGCAGGTAAATCTGCAATATTTCCTATACCCCCACTTGCAATTAGACTAATACCGGGAAGTTTCACATCTTCGATCCCGCTCATACTTACCGCAGTTTTATTGATCATCGTTTGAGCAAGAAGTCTCTTATACAGTTCAAGTGCGGGGCCTCCAAGCATCCCATCCTTATTAATATCTGTACAAATAACATATTTAATGCCTTTGCCCTGATAATCTTTAACAAATGGAATCAATTTCTTATCAGATTCCTGTTGCCATCCGCTTATAGCAATTCGTTCATCTTTAACATCTGCTCCAAGAATGATTCGTTTTGCACCATAAGTTTCAAGCCAGCCTAAAAAAGTATCGCGATCATTTACCGCAATGCTGCCTCCTGTTATTTGACCGGCACCGCAGTCAAAGGCAATTTTCAAATCTTCATTGGATTTCAGTCCCCCTCCGAAATCAATTTTTAAATTGGTTTTAGTGGCAATGGCTTCCAACACCTTATAATTTACAATATGTTTTGCTTTCGCACCATCAAGATCTACCAGGTGTATGTGCTGAACTCCATGAGCTTCAAATTCGAGGGCTACTTCCAAGGGATGTTCATTATATACTTTCTTGGTTTTATAATCGCCCTGTGAAAGCCTTACGCATTTGCCTCCAATAATATCAATAGCCGGGATTACTCTCATTTAATTATTTTTTTTTGCATCTATTAACCATGCTAATAGCAAATACTAAGCTAACTCCAGAAAGTTTTTTAGAATTCTTTCTCCTACTTTGCTGCTTTTTTCGGGATGAAATTGTACCCCATAAAAATTATCTTTCTGCAAAGCGCTGCTATAAGGCATTTCATATTCTGAAACTGCAATGGTTTCCGAACAAATTGGGGCATAATAACTGTGCACCAGGTATATATGATCTTTTTCAGCAACCCCTTTAAACAAGGAAGATTTGAGATTTGAGATTTGATTCCATCCAATTTGCGGAACTTTTACCCTATTGGTAAATCTGACTACATCTGTATCAAAAATGCCCAAACCAGATGTATTACCCTCTTCAGTACTATGGCACATTAACTGCATCCCCAGACAAATGCCTAAAACAGGCTGTTTTAATTCCTGAATTACCTTGTCTAAACCACTTGCCCTTAATTTATTCATAGCACTACTGGCTTCTCCAACACCGGGAAATATTACCCGGTCAGCGGCTCTAATCTCCTTAGCATCATCACTCAATACGGCATCGTATCCCAGGCGTTTAAAGGCAAACTTTATGCTTTGGATATTTCCTGCACCATAATTTACTATTACCAATTTCATATACTTCGTTACTATGATAATGTTTATTTAAATGCCCTTAATCAATTTCTAGAGCATTCCTTTTGTGGTCGGCAATACCATTTTATCTACATCGCGCTTTACAGCCATCTTTATTGCTTTTGCAAAGGCCTTAAATATAGCTTCTATCTTGTGATGTTCATTGGTTCCTTCCGCCTTTATATTCAAATTGGCCTTTGCACCATCTGAAAAAGACTTGAAAAAATGATAAAACATTTCTGTTGGCATCTTACCAATCATCTCACGTTTAAACTCCGCTTCCCAGACCAACCATGCGCGCCCACCAAAATCCAGAGCTACCTGGGCAAGACAATCGTCCATTGGCAGACTAAAGCCATATCGTTCCATTCCTAATTTATCCCCTAAGGCATTATGAAATACTTCACCCAATGCAATCGCGGTATCTTCTATTGTATGATGTTCATCTACTTCCAGGTCGCCTTTAACGCTTATCTCGAGATTCATCTGACCGTGGCGTGCAAGTTGATCCAACATATGATCAAAGAATGCAATCCCGGTAGAAATATTACTTATACCGGTTCCGTCCAAATTCAATTGAATATATATATCCGTTTCTTTAGTTTTTCTGGTAATTTCAGCGACTCTTTCTTTAAGTTTTAAGAATTCATAAATGGCCATCCATTCTGTAGTTTCCAAGGCAATTGTTTCCTGCAATTTGGTTTCTTCAACAGTAATTTCATCTGTTCCCAAAAACGTATTTGTATTAATATAAATGCCTTTCGATCCCAAATTTTTTGCCAGTTCCATATCAGTTAACCGATCGCCTATTACAAAAGAGTTTGCCAGGTCATATTCCTTCGAGAAATATTTCTTTAATAGTCCTGTTCCCGGTTTTCGGGTATCGGCATTTTCTTGTGGGAAAGTCCGATCTATATGTATTTCTGTAAATACTATCCCCTGCCCTTCAAAACACTTAAGAATAAAATTATGTGAAGGCCAAAATGTTTTTTCGGGAAATGACACTGTCCCAAGACCATCCTGATTGGTCACCATAACTAATTCAAAATCCAATTCCCTGGCTATTCTGCTTAGATAATTGAAGACGCCGGGATAAAACACTATCTTTTCTAAACTGTCTGTTTGTTCGTCTGGCGGCTCCACAATTAGTGTTCCGTCACGATCAATGAATAATACCTTCTTCCTGGTCTTATTTAGTTCCATCATAAGGAGTTTAATACTTTTAGCAATTTTTTATTCTCTTCCGGGGTTCCTATGGTAAACCTTAACGTATTGTCACAAAGAGGTTGTGTTGATCTGTTGCGAACGACAACCCCTAATTCTAATATTTCGTTATACCTTCTATTCGCATCATCTACCTTTACCAAAATGAAATTGGCATCTGAAGGATATATTTCTTTTATAAAATTGATTTTCTCCAATTGTTGCACCACCCGGTCCCTTTCCCTTAGAATTTCTGCAACCTGTTCTTCTAAAATGGCTGTATTCTGAATCATTTGTAATGCCTTTTGCTGGGTAAGTTCATTTACATTATATGGTGGTTTTATACGGTTTAATATGGCTATTACCTCCGCAGACCCATAGCATACACCCAGGCGTAAACCAGCCATTCCATGGGCTTTGGAGAATGTCCTTGTTACTATAAGATTAGGAAACTGTCCAAGTCTTTCCAGCCAACTGCTCTGCGTAGCAAAATCTATATATGCTTCGTCTACGACCAGTAAACCACTAAAATTATTAAGAAGAGTTTCTATCTGTGATACAGAAAAACTATTTCCGGTAGGGTTATTAGGGGAACACAAAAAAATGGCTTTAGTGCTTGAATTAATAGCTTCCAAAATTTTATCCACATTCAGCTCAAAAGATTCATTCAATAAAACCTCCTTATTCTCAATCGCATTAATCCCGGCCAGAACTTTGTACATTCCATAGGTAGGGGGCATTGTAATAACATTATCCTTTTGTGGTTCACAAAAGGCCCGGAAAATAAGATCCAATACTTCGTCGCTTCCGTTTCCGATCAAAATATTAGCCGGAGATAAAGAATACTGTTTAGCCAAAATAGTTTTTAGCTGTCGCTGATGTGGATCCGGATAACGATTTATTCCATTCGGATAAGGGCTCTCATTGGCATCCAAGAATACCATTTTAGAACCATCAGAGATATACTCATCCCTTGCGGAAGAATAAGGTTTCAACTCCCTGACACTTTCTCTAACTAAGTTATTAAGGTCAAATTCCATAACCCGTATCCTTTAATCTATCAGTTGTTTTAAACTATTAAGGCGCAGTGATACCGCATTCTTATGAGCCTGAAGCCCTTCAGCTTCGGCCATTATTTCAATTGTTTTTCCAATATTCCGCATTCCTGTTTCAGAAATCCTTTGAAAAGTAATACTCTTGGTAAAACTGTCGAGGTTAACCCCGCTATATTGTTTTGCATATCCATTTGTTGGCAAGGTGTGATTAGTGCCAGAGGCATAATCACCGGCACTTTCCGGAGTAAAATTTCCAAGAAAAACGGATCCGGCATTTACCACATTTCTAATATAATACTCCTCATCTTTACAACAGACAATAAAGTGCTCCGGTCCATATTCGTTGATTAGGTCGATGGCAATTTCATCACTTTCTACAAAGATTAATTTACTATTTTCTATTGCCTTTTTCGCAATGTCCACCCTGGGAAGCTTGATAATTTGCTTTTGTAATTCTGCTTCAACTTGTTTCATTAGTTTTTTAGATGTTGAAACCAGTATTACCTGGCTGTCTGTGCCATGCTCAGCCTGACTCAAGAGATCTGAGGCCACAAAGCTGGCATTGGCAGAATCATCTGCGACCACCAAAAGCTCGCTTGGACCTGCAGGCATATCTATGGCTACGGCGAACTTTGTTGCAATCTGTTTAGCTACTGTAACAAATTGATTTCCAGGTCCAAATATTTTATAGACCTTCGATATACTTTCTGTGCCAAATGTCATCCCGGCTATTGCCTGAATACCGCCAACTTTAAAAAGTTTTGTAATGCCACAAAGCCTGGCCGTGTAAAGAATAGCAGGGTTTATTTTGCCGTTTTTACCTGGGGGGGTACATAAAATTAATTCTGAACATCCCGCTATATTGGCCGGTACTGCAAGCATTAAGATTGTAGAAAATAAAGGGGCCGTGCCACCCGGAATATAGAGGCCAACTTTTTGAATAGGCCTTTTTTCCTGCCAGCAAAGAACACCGGGAGTAGTTTCGAGTTCAATTTTGGACGTTTTCTGAGCTTTGTGAAATTTTTCGATATTAGTTTTAGCCATTTGTATCGCCTGCTTGAGCCCGGCGGGTACCTGCGCTTCAGCTTCTATAAACTCATCTGGTTTCACTAACAAATCGGATAAATCAACTCCATCAAATTGCCTGGTATATTTGCGCAAAACCTTATCACCATCTGCCTTAACTTCTTTAAAAATCTTCATTACGGTACTCTCAATATCTTCAAGAGTTTGTGTTGGCCGCTCAAGAATCTTAGGCCATTCTTTTTTTTCAGGATTGATTATCTTTTTCATAGTACCATTTTTTCAATCGGACAAACCAAAATTCCCTCAGCACCTGCTTGTTTCAATTCATTTATAACTTCCCAAAACTTATCCTTATTTACTACCGTATGTACTGAGCTCCAACCCTCTTCAGCCAAGGGTAAAACTGTTGGGCTTCGCATTCCCGGTAGTATTTTAATAATATCCTTCAATTTGTCATTAGGTGCATTCATCAATATATATTTCGATTGCCTGGCAACCAACACGGATTTGATTCTAAATCTCAGATCATCAAGAATTTCATTCCGTTTTTCATCGATCTCAGGTGAAATGGCTAGTACCGCTTCGCTTTGGCGCATTACTTCTACCTCTGTGAGGTTATTTTTAAATAAAGTACTACCACTAGACACAATATCACAAATGGCGTCTGCCAAACCTATATTTGGAGCAATTTCTACCGACCCGTTAATAATATGAAGTTCTGCTTCAACCCCTTTATCTTGCAGATATGCCTGAAGCGTGTTGGGATACGAAGTTGCGATACGCTTTCCTTCCAAATCTTTAATATCCGTATAAGCGCTGGATTTTGGAACAGCTAAAGAAACCCTGCATTTTGAAAAGCCCAGCTTTTCAGCTACTTTTATATTACCTCCTTTTTCTTCTAAAATATTCTCGCCAATTACGGCAATATCCACAACCCCATCTTTCAGATACTGGGGGATATCACCATTTCTAAGGTAAAAAACTTCCATAGGAAAGTTGCGGGCAGATGCTTTCAATTGGTCCTTTCCATTGTCAATTGAAATTCCGCAATCCTTAAGGATTTTAATGGATTCTTCGTTGAGCCTTCCCGACTTTTGTATGGCAATTCTTAATTTTTTCATTTGTTAAATTTCATTTTCAAGAAATCAAAAAGCTTTAAAAGCAAAACCCGTTTGATTTCTCAAACGGGTTAGATATATTTTTGGAATACAACAATACATTTCTACCTCGCCTGAGCGCAAGTATACAAATGATGGTGTGTATTTTTATTTCTCATGAGATTGTAAAATTAGAACTTATTTTTATTTCACAAAATTTATTATCATTAATTATTTCCTAAAATAAGAGGTAAGCCATCTCCCCCAGAGCCTATTACAACTACTTTGGAATTAGGAGATTCTGCCATTTTTAAAGTGGCATCGATACCCTTATCCTGTAATATTTTATCCGTTAAAGACGCGCTCAGAATTTTATTAGCGTCGGCCTTTCCCTGTGCTTCAATACGCACTTTTTCCGCCTCTTTTGCCGCCGTAACTAATCGAAATTCATATTCCAAGGATTCCTGTTCCTGTTTTAG
>NZ_CAMYIP010000217.1:32548-37906 GCF_947258525.1 uncultured Eudoraea sp. | reverse complement strand
ATAAAATTAAATTTGTTTTATCTACACAGCGAGTACTATGAAGATTATGAAACCCGAGTTAAGTTTTTGGCAAATATTCAATATGAACGTCGGTTTTCTTGGCATCCAATTCAGTTTTGGGCTACAACAGAGTGCGATCAACCCTATTTTTCTTTTTTTAGGGGCCCCTGAAGATATGCTGCCAATTTTAAATATTGCCGGTCCGGTTACGGGTTTAATAGTTCAGCCTCTTATTGGAGCCATTTCTGATAAAACATGGTCACCTCGATGGGGTCGTAGAAAACCATTTTTTCTTATCGGGGCTATAATTGGAAGTTTGTGCCTGTTCGCATTTCCTTTAAGTCCGGCACTATGGTTTGCTGTTGGGTTACTTTGGATTTTAGATGTAGGTAACAACATGGCAATGGAACCTTACAGGGCCTTTGTAGGTGACAAGTTACCCAGTAGACAATTAAGTTTGGGATATCAAATGCAGAGTCTTTTTGTTGGTGCCGGTATTGTACTAGCCAATGCCTCAATTTTCTTGTTCCAGGATTGGTTTGGTGGAGATGCCGGTTCGGAGGTAGCAGGTTCCATTCCTAAATGGTTGTATTACTCCTTTTTTATAGGTTCGGTTTTGTCGGTAACGACTATTTTATGGTCTGTTCTCAAAACCCCGGAAATTCCTCCAAGCGATGAGGAACTTGAGGTAATTAACTCGCATAAGAAATTGCCTTTTACAGAACGTTTTAAAATGCCATTTATTGAAATTGCTGAAGCGGTGAAGGAAATGCCCAAGTTTATGTGGAAGCTCTCTGTCGTATATCTTTTCCAATGGTATGCGTTATTTGTTTATTGGCAATTTATAACACCCTTGTTTATGAAAACTATGGGATATGATCTCTCATCCGCAGCTGCTCAATCTGCAAAAATGAGTACGACTTACAATATTGCAACCGTTGTTGTTGCTTTAGCCTTGGTTCCTTTGACAATGAAGTATGGAGGAAAGAAAATTTATGCGGCAAGTTTATTTGGTACCGGATTAGCTTTAATGAGCATACCTTTTATCACAGATCCAATTTATGTCCTGTTTCCGATGGTATTTTTCGGCATAGGTTGGGCAGCTATGATGGGTATTCCGTACACCATGGTCTCTAAAATTGTACCTCAGGATAGACGAGGTGTATATATGGGTATTTTGAATATGATGATTGTGATTCCTATGGGCATCGAAACACTTACCTTCGGGCCAATCTTTAAGCAATTCCTGGGAGGTGATGCCGTAAACGCAATGCTCTTTGGAGGCACATTCTTTATAATTGCAGCAATTTTAGCTCTGCGCCTTAACGTAACTGCTGAAAAGAAACAGTAATAAGGGAATAACGTAAATCAAAAATTCAACAGCCCTATTACTTACTGCGACAATACTTTATTTCAGCAAGAATTATTAAAGTCCCGTAAATATCATTCAAACATTGATGTAATTTTAATTGTATTCAAAGATATGTTTGTATCCAAAGAAATACTCTTAAATTTGATACTCAAAATGAATCCATGTCCGAAGAAAAGAAAAGAAGGGAGGCATTAATCTATCATGCGAAGCCACAGCCCGGCAAAATTAAAGTTGTACCTACAAAGCCTTATGCCACCCAGCGTGATTTGGCTCTTGCCTACTCCCCGGGCGTAGCAGAACCTTGCCTGGAAATTAAAAAGGATAAGGAAAATGTCTATAAATACACCGCCAAGGGAAATATTGTAGCCATTATTTCCAATGGCACAGCGGTTCTTGGGCTGGGTGATATTGGACCCGAGGCTTCCAAACCAGTTATGGAGGGGAAGAGTTTACTATTTAAAATTTTTGCGGACATAGACGGTATTGATATTGAACTGGATACCAAAGACGTAGATAAATTTGTAGAAACCGTAAAGATAATTGCACCCACTTTTGGTGGGATAAATCTGGAAGATATTAAAGCTCCTGAGGCTTTTGAAATTGAACGCAGATTAAAGGAAGAGCTGGATATTCCTGTAATGCATGACGATCAACACGGGACTGCAATTATTTCGGCAGCAGCATTGCTGAATGCATTGGAGATAGCGAATAAGAAAATTGAAAAAGTAAAAATCGTGGTAAGTGGGGCAGGAGCTGCAGCGGTTTCATGTACCAGACTTTATAAAGCCTTTGGAGCGATTTCAGAGAATATTGTAATGCTCGATAGCAAAGGTGTAATTCGCGAGGATGCGGAAAACCTTTCCCGGGAAAAACGCGAATTTGCCACAAAGCGGAAGATAGATACCTTAGAGGAAGCTGTGCTGGACGCAGACGTCTTTATAGGTCTTTCAATTGCCGATATCCTCACGCCAGAGATGCTTAAGTCAATGGCAAAAGACCCTATTGTCTTTGCTATGGCCAATCCGGACCCTGAGATAAACTATAAACTGGCCTGCAAAACCAGAGGTGATGTTATTATGGCCACGGGAAGATCTGACCATCCTAATCAGGTAAATAATGTCTTGGGCTTTCCATTTATTTTTCGCGGAGCACTTGATGTCAGGGCAACCAAAATTAACGAAGCAATGAAAATGGCTGCCGTAAAAGCATTGTCTGAACTTACCAAACAGCCGGTTCCGGAACAGGTAAATATTGCTTATGGCGAAACCAGATTAACCTTTGGCAAAGACTATATAATACCAAAACCTTTTGATCCCAGGCTTATAGCGGAAATACCCCCGGCGGTAGCACAAGCAGCTATGGAAAGTGGTGTTGCCAAAGAACCTATTGAAGACTGGAACAGATATAGGGAGGAACTCCTTAAAAGATCCGGAGATGATAATAAAGTAATGCGCCTGCTGATGAATAGGGCCAAGAGCAACCCAAAAAAGATAGTTTTTGCAGAAGCGAATCATCTTGATGTATTAAAAACAGCTCAAATTGCACATGAAGAAGGGATTGCAACTCCTATCCTGTTAGGAAATAAAGAGGTAATACTGGAATTGAAAAAGGAATTGGAATTTGATGCAGATGTATTGATTATTGACCCTAAGGACGAAGATTCGGAAGGGAAAAGAAAGAGTTACGCTGCCAAATTCTTCGAAGCCAGAAAAAGGAGCGGGGTTACTTTATACGGGGCAAACACCAAAATGAGAGAGCGCAATTATTTCGGAGCAATGATGGTTCTGGAAGGTGATGCCGATGGCATGATTTCAGGGCATTCAAGGGCTTATGCCAATGTGGTGAAACCAATTTTTGAAGTTATAGGAAAAGCAAACAATGTTTCAAAAGCCGCAACAGCGCATATAATGATTACCCAAAGGGGCCCCTTGATCCTGTCAGATACCTCCATAAATATTGATCCTAATTCAGAAGAATTAGCTGAAATTGCCCGGATGACGGCCAATCTTGGTGTTGCATTTGGTTTTGATCCTGTTTTGGCACTACTTTCCTATTCTAATTTTGGGTCTTCCAATCATCCGCATGCGGTTAAGGTAAGAGAAGCTATTAAGATATTACATGCAAAAAATCCTGAATTAGTGGTAGATGGCGAAATACAAACAGATTTTGCACTTAACAAAAAACTTCGAAAAACCCAGTTTCCCTTTTCCACACTTGGAGGCAAAAAAGTGAATACGTTGATATTCCCAAATCTTGAATCTGCCAATATTACCTATAAATTACTAAAAGAGCTTCATGCTGCAGATTCAATAGGCCCTATTATGCTGGGTCTTAGAAAGGCCGTTCATGTTTTGCAATTAGGGGCCAGTGTAGAGGAAATGCTAAATATGACCGCTGTTGCGGTTATAGATGCCCAGGAGCGTGAGAAAAGGCGGAAGGTAAAAATGGGTTTGAGCAAACAGCCTGATTAATTAACCAAATCAATTACAAATAAAGTACGAATGATTACCCATTTAAAAGGTAGACTTGTAGAAAAAAACCCCACTTATGTGGTAATAGAATGCGCCGGTGTCGGCTATTTCGTGAACATATCCCTTCATACGTTTTCAAAAATTTCAGATTCTGAAAATATTCAACTTTATACCCATTTACAGATTAAGGAAGACTCGCATACGCTTTATGGATTTGCGGAGAACTCCGAAAGAGAAATATTCAGGTTATTGCTTTCTGTATCCGGAATAGGATCAAATATTGCAAGGACCATGCTTTCTTCACTTACCCCCTTTCAAATTAGAGACGCAATTGCTTGTGGGGATGTTCCTACAATTCAGGCTGTCAAGGGTATAGGCGCTAAAACGGCGCAACGCGTTATTTTAGACCTAAAAGACAAGGTTTTAAAAATCTATGATATTGACGAAGTTTCACAAAATTCAAACAATACAAATAAAGAAGAAGCGTTATCTGCTTTAGAGGTTCTCGGGTTTGCCAGGAGACAGTCAGAAAAGGCTGTGGACAAGGTTTTAGCTCAGGACCCCTCACTAAGCGCAGAGGACATTATAAAACACGCGCTTAAAAATTTGTAATAAGTTTGAAAAAAGGGGCAAAATCAAATCTTAAATCATTTTCATTTAAGCTTTTTTTACTATCCTTCATTTTTCTTGGATTTTGGAATACTACACAAGCCCAGGAGACTAATGAACAGGAGACAGATTCTGTACAGGTAGATTCGGTTCAAACCGGATTTGCTCTGGGTAGAATTGCAATGGAAAACCCCAATAGCATTGTTTCCAAATATACCTACGACCCCAAACTCGACAGGTATATTTATTCTGAAATGGTGGGGGATTTTGATATTAGCTACCCAATTATACTTACACCTGAGCAGTATTTGGATCTCGTTCAACAAGAAAACATGAAGTCCTATTTCAAAGAGAAAATAGATGCCTTCTCAGGAAAAAAAGCAGGCTCCGAGGAAGCCCGAAAAAACCTGCTTCCAAACTTTTATGTAAACAGTGGTTTTTTTGAAACCATATTTGGGGGCAATACTATTGAAGTCATCCCTCAGGGATCGGTTGCTATGGACCTCGGGGTTATTTGGCAAAAAAATGATAATCCGGCGCTTTCTCCAAGAAACCGTACCAATCTCTCATTTGATTTTGATCAACGGATTAGTCTAAGCTTGTTGGGAAAAATTGGTGAGCGCTTACAGGTAACTGCTAATTATGATACTGAGGCTACTTTTGATTTTCAGAATTTGATAAAATTAGATTATACCCCCACTGAGGATGATATAATAAGAAAAATTGAGGTTGGTAATGTAAGCTTTCCTTTAAATAGCTCATTGATCCGAGGGGCTCAGAGCCTTTTCGGTGTAAAAACTCAATTGCAGTTTGGCAGGACTACCATAACCGCAGTCTTCTCGGAGCAACAATCTCAAAACAGTTCAGTAGTTGCTCAGGGCGGCGGAACCTTGAATGATTTTGAAT
>NZ_CAMYIP010000217.1:0-32462 GCF_947258525.1 uncultured Eudoraea sp. | reverse complement strand
GACTACGATGAGGACAAGCACTTTTTTCTAGCCCAATTTTTTAGAGATCAATATGATGAGGCATTAACCAATTACCCCTTTATTAAAAGTCAGGTTCAAATAACCCGTCTCGAAGTTTGGGTTACCAATAGAGGTCAGCAAACACTTAATGTTAGGAACATTGTTGCTCTTCAGGATTTAGGTGAGGCCCTTAAGGAAAATACCAGGATTGGAATTGCAAATGGCGAACCCGCAGGATTTTTTAATACTTCAGCTACCAACCAGGAATTACCCAGAAACAATGCAAATGACTACGATCCTTTATTAATAGATAATGGGGGCGTGCTTAATTCAAACATAAGGGATATTGCCACTGTAGATGATGGTTTTGACATAAATACGGGATATCAGGTAAATCAGGGATTTGACTATGCCATTTTGGAAAACGCGAGAAAACTTGAAACAGGAAGAGATTACCAGTTTGATTCACAATTGGGATATATTTCTCTGAACCAGCGCTTAAGCAATGATGAAGTGCTGGCAGTAGCATTTCAATATACCTTTAATGGAGAAATTTTTCAGGTTGGCGAATTTGCCAACGGCGGCATAGACGCCACTACGGTCTCACCTGGCGTTGAGGTTTCTCAAATTAATAACAATACACTGGTCCTGAAATTATTAAAAAGTAATATTACGAATGTGGCCGACCCTATCTGGGATCTTATGATGAAAAACATATATGCCACAGGAGCCTTTCAACTTAGTCAGGAGGATTTCAGGTTTAATATTTTATATTCAGATCCAACCCCCAGAAACTATATCTTACCGGTGGTTGAAGGCCCGGGTTCCGGATGGCCAGATGAGAATTCTCCGGATGGAGCATTGCAGGATAGAATTCTTCTTAATGTTTTTAATCTTGATCGACTGAATGCTTTTAATGATGTTCAGAAAGGCGGAGATGGTTTCTTTGATTTTGTGCCGGGCATAACTGTGAATACCCAAAATGGATTAATTCTATTCACCAAGGTGGAGCCTTTTGGGGAATTTTTGTTTGATGTATTGGGTGGTGGCACCTATGATGTGGAAAATGATCAGGGATATAATGAAAACCAGCAAAAATATGTTTTTAGAAATATGTATGCCCTCACTAAAGCGGCCTCTTTACAGGATGCGGAGAAAAACAGATTTAAGTTAAAAGGGCGTTACAAATCTGAAGGATCAAGCGGTATTCCAATTGGCGCCTTTAATGTGCCAAGGGGATCTGTACGAGTAACTGCAGGCGGACGTCAATTGCAGGAAGGAATAGATTACACAGTAAATTACCAGGCTGGAACAGTTCAGATATTGGACCCCAGTCTGCAGGCTTCAAATACACCAATAAATATCTCCGTAGAGAACAATGCCATTTTTGGCCAGCAGACCAGAAGATTTACCGGTTTTAATGTTGAACATAAATTCAATGAGAATTTTATTTTAGGAGGGACATTTCAAAACCTCAATGAAAGACCACTTACTCAAAAGTCCAATTATGGTGTTGAGCCGGTGAATAATAGCATTTTTGGTCTTAATGCAAATTTTTCAACAGAGGTTCCTTTTTTAACCAGGCTGGTAAACAAATTACCCAATATAGATACAGATGTTGCCTCTAATGTATCTGTACGTGCTGAAGCCGCATATCTAAACCCAAACTCTCCAAAAAACGCAGACTTTCAGGGAGAAACCACAACATATTTAGATGATTTTGAAGGGGCTCAGGCCCTTATAGATATCCGTTCTTCATTGGGCTGGTCATTGGCGAGTACGCCTGTGGAGTTTCGCATAGATGGGGAGCAGGATATAGAAACAGGTTTTGAAAGGGCAAAAATGGCCTGGTATACCATAGACCCCATATTTTATACGAATCAGCGCCCATCAGGCATTAATGATGATGATATATCTACAAATGAGACCAGAAGGGTTTTCATTGATGAAGTATTTCCTCAGACAGATATAGCCCAGGGACAAACTACGGTCCAGAACACTTTCGATATGGCATATTATCCAAATCAGAAAGGACCGTATAATGCCAGCACCACTTTTGATGGCCTCCAACCAGACCAAAAATGGGCAGGAATGATGCGTTCTTTAAGTAGTACAAATTTTGAGCAATCGAATGTTGAATTTGTTCAATTCTGGGTCATGGATCCTTATGTAGACGGCATAGCTGCCGGCCCCGGTGAGTTGGTTATTAATTTAGGGAATATCTCAGAGGACATTCTGAACGATGGAAGAAAACAATATGAAAACGGTTTGCCTGGTTTAGAGAGTAATGATCTCACTTCGACTACCCCTTGGGGAGTAGTTCCGGCAACCCAGTCTCTTGTTTATGCTTTTGATGCTAGTGAAACTAACCGTTCTTTGCAGGATATTGGTTTTGATGGTCTTGATGATAGTCTGGAAGCAGCCCAAGGCTACAATGGACCTCCCGAAGATCCTGCTCTTGATAATTTTCAATACTATCTGAACAGGGAAGGAGGTATTTTAGAACGCTACATTGACTTTAATAATACCGAGGGAAATTCACCTGTTACCGTTACAAATACGGATAGGGGATCTACCACACTGCCCGACGTGGAAGACGTTAACCGCGACCTCACTATGAATACTATCAATAGCTATTTTGAGTATCGTATCCCTATTAGGCCCAATACCACTATTAATGATCGCTATGTAACGGATATCAGTGAAGGCACGACACCCGATTTACCCAATGGAACGCAATTAAATCGCAGATGGATTCAGTACAAAATTCCATTAAGTGATTTTACGGATGCTATAGGTGGGGTAACGGATTTTAGATCTATTAGTTTTATGCGGATGTATCTTACCGGCTTTACAGATGATGTAGTTCTGCGATTTGCAACCCTGGATCTTGTCCGTATTGATTGGAGGAATTATTTAAAAAGCCTCTCCTCAGATAACGATGACCCAGCGGATGATGCAACAGTAGTTGATGTTAATACGGTAAATATAGAAGAGAATAATTCCAGAACACCTATTCCATATGTTTTACCACCCGGTGTCCTTAGAGAGCAATTAAATAATAATAATACTATCATTCGTCAGAATGAACAGTCTTTATCTTTTAAAGTAGAGAATCTTGAACTTCAGGATTCCCGGGGTGTCTTTAAAAATGTAAACATAGATATCCGTCAATACAAAAGGTTAAAGATGTTTTTACATGCTGAAAAGATCGTGAATTCTGATTATTTGGATGATGATGTACCCCTTGTTGCATTCTTAAGGATAGGTACAGATTTCTCTGAAAATTTTTATCAAATAGAAGTCCCTTTACAATTTACACCTTTTGGTTCTACTACTCCGGAAGAAATATGGCCGGAAATAAATGAATTGGATATTGCGCTGAGTGACCTCACAAAAATTAAATCTCAAGGTATTGCAGACCAATCCCTGAATGAGCTTAATTTTTATGAAATAATAGATGGCGAAGTTGTGTCGGTTGATGAGTTTGCTCCAAGAGTCCTTGGCCAGATTCGTATCGGAATAAGAGGAAACCCTTCGATAGGAACACTTAGAAGTGCAATGCTTGGAGTTAAGAATATTGATAATCTGCCTGCACGAGGTGAAGTTTGGTTTAACGAATTGCGTATGGCAGGCTTAGACAATAATGGTGGATGGGCTGCACTTGCTGCTGTTGATGCAAACCTCGCAGATTTTGCCAATGTCACAGACACAGGAGGTAAAAGTACTCCTGGATTTGGCTCTGTAGATCAAAGGCCAAATGAACGCTCCAGAGAGGACGCTGTAGCTTATGATGTTGTTACAAATGTGTCTATAGGACAACTTCTGCCCAAAAAATGGAATGTTCAAATTCCATTTAATTATGGTGTTTCGGAGGAATTAATAACCCCCGAATTTGATCCTGTATATGACGATTTAAAGCTCAAAGACAGGATAGATGCTGCAAATACTGCGGAAGAAAAAGAAGATATTAGGGAGCAGGCAGAAGACTATACAAAGAGAACAAGTATAAACTTTATTGGAGTTCGAAAAAATAGGGGACCTGAAGCCAAGGAGCGTATTTATGACATTGAAAATTTTACATTTAATTATTCCTATAACCAAACAGAGCACAGGGATTTTGAAGTGGCAAGTTTAAAGGATCAGAATATAAAGACGGGATTTGTTTATAACTACAATTTTAAACCTGCTTCCGTTGCACCTTTTGAAAAACAGGATTCCTTATTTACCGGAAGCTATTTAAAATGGTTAAAAGACATGAATTTTAATTTGTTACCAACTAGCTTTTCTGTACAGTCTGATTATAATCGTCAATTTAACCAACAACGGTTTAGAGATGTCTTTGAAGCTGGTGTTGATAAGTTACCATTGCCATTGCTCCAGCAAAGAAATTATCTTTTTAATTGGCAATATGCACTTAATTATAGTTTATCCAAATCCTTGCGTCTGAACATCACGGCTTCTAACAACAATATTGTTCGTAACTACTTTACAGAGGATGGGAACCCCGATTCGGATATTAATCAGGACCTGAACATTTGGAATGGCTTTTTCGATTTTGGAGAACCCAACAGGCATGCCCAGCAATTTCAGCTCAACTATGATATTCCACTTAACAAAATACCCATTCTGGACTTTATCAATGCACAATATACGTACACCAGTAATTTTGATTGGCAACGAGGTGGTGATGCCATAAATGAAGTCGTTCAGGATGCCCTTGGAGATCCTAATGCAGTTATCAATACAGTACAAAATGCAAATACACACACGATTACCACAGCGCTTAGTATGCAGCGCTTTTATGATCAGATAGGGCTTAAAAGGAGAGACGGCAAAGGTAATGTCAGCAGTGCTCCAGTGCGCCTCGATAAAGCGGGTAACCCGGCAGATGGTGGGGAAAAACCTAAAAAGAAAAGTAGTGGTGCATTTAATACTGTTATTGATATAGTTACAATGGTAAAACGGATTAACGTTAACTACAGAGAGAATAATGGTACAGTTTTGCCGGGGTATACCCAGTCTATTGGATTTATTGGAACTACAAAACCATCATTTGGTTTTGTCTTTGGAAGCCAGAAAGATGTACGCTTTGAAGCAGCTCGTAACGGTTGGCTTACGCCATATAATGAATTTAACGAACAATTTATAAAACGAACTAACAAACAGCTGAATATTACAGCAACAGCCCAGCCAGTAAGGGATTTAACCATTGATTTATTGGCAGACAGGCAATTTTCCAGCAGTTTGCAGGAGAATTTTGAGATTAACAATGGGGAGTATATACCTCAAACACCAAATACTTTTGGGAACTTTAGTATATCAACCATAATGATTGGCACAACCTTTAGTAAAAGTGATGAATTTGATTCGAAGAATTTTGAAACTTTCAAAAATAACAGGATTGTGGTAGCAGAGAGGTTATTCTCAGACAGGTCTAGTCCGGATGAAGGTGTTGATGAAAATGGATACCCTTTAAGATATGGTCCAACCAGCCAGGATGTTATTTTACCGGCATTTTTTGCAGCCTACACCGGGCAGGATGTAAATAGAGTTAATTTGGATGCTTTTAGGCAAATTCCCGTACCCAACTGGAATATTAAGTATACCGGGTTAATGCGGATTAAATCCTTTAAGAAGAAGTTCAAACGTTTTTCTTTAAGCCACGGTTACAGGTCTGCATACAGTATAAATACATTTCAAACCAACCTGGAAAGATCTCAGCTTATTAATGATAATCTCCCTCCAATTAATCCTGAAACACAGGATTTCCTTCCGGAAAATATCATAAATAATGTTGTACTAACAGACCAGTTTAACCCTTTAATCAGGGTAGATTTTATTCATTTAGCTTCGACAATAATTTGCTCACAGAGATCAATGGCCAGGATTATACACTGGGACTGGGATATCGTTTTAAGGATGTAAAATTTGTAACCAATATTGGTGGACAAAAGCAACGTTTGAAAGGCGATTTAAATTTAAAGGCAGATTTTACCTTGAGGGATAATCTTACTATTATCAGGAATCTCAGTTTAGATAATAATCAAATAACCGCAGGACAGAATTTATTATCTGCTAAATTTACGGCAGACTATGCCCTTAGTAAAAACCTGAACGCATTATTCTTTTTCGATTACTCATTCTCTAAGTTTGCTGTTTCTACGGCATTTCCACAAACTACAATAAATTCGGGATTCACAATTCGATATAACTTCGGTAACTAAAAATATCTAGTCGGGGTTAAGAATAAAAGACTTAAGATTGTTTTTCAGGATTTTGTTTTAATATGTTTTCGGGTCATTTAAGAATTCACCCTCTTATCCAATTTATTTTTTGAAAACCATCAGATTATCTACTACATTTGCTGGCAAAACAAAACGAAATAAAATGAATATACCATCCGAATTAAAGTACACCAAAGATCACGAATGGATTAGGATTGACGGGGATATTGCCACCGTGGGCATAACAGATTTTGCACAGGGGGAACTAGGTGATATAGTGTATGTAGAAGTAGAGACACTGGATGAAACTTTAGATAAGGATGAGGTTTTCGGAACAGTTGAGGCAGTAAAGACGGTATCCGATCTTTTTCTTCCTTTAAGTGGTGAGATTATAGAATTAAATGAGCTTCTTGAGGATGAACCTGAAAAAGTGAATACAGACCCTTATGGCGATGGCTGGATGATAAAAGTGAAGATAAATGATACCTCAGAGTTAGACAGTCTTTTGAGTGAAGCAGATTATAAGGAGCTTATTGGTGTTTAAAGGTTATGTTTATACTAGTGGTTTTATCTGCTGGATTATTATAATTACTACACTCAGCCTTTACTCATTTGAAGATTTTGACACCCAGGAAATAAACATTCCACATCTTGATAAGGTAGTACACTTCATTTTTTATTTTATAGCGTCCTTTTTGGGGGTACTGTTAATCAGAGAGCGTACTAAAGGACGATTAAACTTATACAGAGCTGTAATAATATCTTTGCTAATTGTCATAATCTATGGTACACTTATTGAAGTAATTCAAAATACATTTACGCTAAATAGAAGCGGAGAATTATACGATGTCCTTGCCAATAGCCTTGGTGCATTTTTTGGAGCGGGACTGATAATTATACTTTTTTCGGGAAAAACCCCGTTAAAATGGAAAGATTAATTGCTTTTTAAATAAATTAATAGTTAAATTAGCGAATATTAAAATTTGAGAAGATGGAACTAAAAAAGAATCCGAAAGCCGATTTAAGAAAAAATAGTGGACTATATTTTGTTTTAGGATTGGCCGTTGTTATGTTAATTGTTTGGGGTGCTTTTGAGTGGAAAACTTATGATAAGACCAATGAATATGATATTTCATTAAATGTTGAAGATGATTTGGATGAGGAAGTTCCCATGACAGAACAGATTAAAACCCCTCCACCACCTCCACCACCAGCTGCACCCGAAGTTATTGAAGTTGTTGAGGATGAGGAAGAAGTAGAAGAAACTGTAATTGAATCAACAGAAACGAGTCAGGAAGAAGAAGTTATAGAAGTTGAAGATGTCGACGTTGATGAAATGGAAGAAGATGTCGATGTTCCATTTGCAGTAATTGAAGATGTGCCAATATTTCCTGGTTGTGAAGGAGCAAGCGATAAAAGAGCATGTTTCAATGAAATGATGCAAAAACATATTCGTAAAAATTTCCGTTACCCCGAAATTGCACAAGAAATGGGCGTTCAGGGAAGAGTAAATGTTATGTTTACAATTCAGAAAGATGGAAGCATAGGAAATATTAGATACCGTGGCCCGGATAAAAATCTGGAAAATGAAGCATTGAGGATTATTGAAAAACTTCCAAGAATGACACCCGGTAAGCAAAGAGGAAGAGCGGTTAGGGTACCTTTTAGTATTCCAATTACATTTAAATTACAATAAGCTCAATAACCAATAAGATATTTAAACCCTGACTGCGAAACGTCAGGGTTTTTTCTGCATTAGATTATTCGTTCTTTAAACTTTTATAGAAGGTCTCCCTCATGACCTCCGGTTTAATAAAGCTATTGCCATGTGTGTTATCATAGGCAGCACTAATACTCTTGTCACTTTTTACTTCCTCAAGACTTTTTCCCGCTGCAATAGCAGCCATTATATTTGTCTTTATATCTTCTAGCATGGAAACATAACTTTCCAGATCTTTTTTAGTGGAAGGTCTTCCATGACCGGGTATAATTTTTGTCTCTTCACTTATTATCATTAGTGCTTTTTTATGCGCATCAATAAAACCTTGTAAACTTCCACCACTTTTCAGATCAATATAGGGATACCTCCCTGCGAAAAAGGTGTCACCCATATGTATAACATCATTATTTACAAAATAGACCATGGCATCTCCATCTGTGTGTGCATTGTGAACATGAAATGCCATGATCGTTTCATCTTTGTCAAAAAAGGTGATATCCTCCGAAAAAGTAACTTCAGGTAACATTTTACTGTAATACGCCATGGTAATTTTTTTATCATCTAATCTTTTTTGCTGACTAGCCATTACACGCTTTCTCACATTGTTATGAGCTACCACGGTGGTCAGATCTGTGTTGAAATTTGCGTTACCTCCGGTATGATCACCATGCATATGTGTATTAAATAGAAACGCAATTGGCTTATTTGTTAGTGATGCAATCGCCGCTTTTATTTTATCACTTAGCCTGTCAAATTGGTCATCAATCATAAAGACATTTTTTTGCCCTATATAGATACCTATATTACCACCTTGCCCCGTAAGCATGTAAACGTCGTTAGAAAGTTTATCAATGCTTACAATTATTTCCTGGTCTTGTGCAGATAACAATGAAAAACAAAGAGATGAGATGAAGATCAAAAACCTGACTTTAGTTTTATAAAAGATCATAGATTTATATTTTTATTAATGACTACTTTAAAGATAATATAAACAAACACATTTGGTTGCAGGAAAATGTAATGGGCCTTATCTTTGCCACCTCATAAAAGTGAACATATTGCTTCACGCTCTATACATTAAGGATTTCAAATGAAGACGGCTGTTGGATCTGCAAACAATACAAAAAGTTTATTGACTTTTGCTGATTTTAAGGAGATTACCAAATCAAGACTCGCGATTAGCGTTGTCTTTTCATCTTTAGCCGGCTACCTATTAGGTGCCTATGAGGTTAACCCAATATCACTTCTGCTATTAGCATTTGGAGGTTACTGTATGGTAGGCGCTTCAAATGCTTTTAATCAAGTTATTGAAAAGGACCTCGATGCATTGATGAATAGAACCCGCAACAGGCCTATTCCATCTGGCAGAATGTCTGCTAATAAAGCCATGATGCTGGCTGTATTGATGACAATTTTAGGTGTGGTTAGTCTATATATACTCAACCCTAAAACAGCGATGTTTGGTGCAATATCGATATTCATTTACACCAGTGTATATACGCCTTTAAAAACAAAAACACCTTTATCCGTTTTTGTTGGGGCAATTCCGGGCGCCATTCCTTTTATGTTAGGCTGGGTGGCTGCTACAAATAGCTTTGGAATAGAACCGGGTACACTTTTTATGATACAATTTTTCTGGCAATTTCCTCACTTTTGGGCGTTGGCATGGATGCTTGATGAAGATTATCAAAAAGGAGGGTTTAAATTATTACCCACCGGCAAAAAGGATAGGGGTACAGCAATTCAGATAATAATGTATACCATCTGGATGATAATCATCTCGGTAATACCGGCTTTTGGAATAACAGGGAGATTGCATTTATCTATTCCGGCTGCCGTAATAATACTTATTTTGGGATTGGTAATGTTGGTTTATGGCTTTAAGTTATTTGAAAAAAGAGATAATAAATCCGCAAGGAAACTTATGTTAATCAGTGTAAGCTACATTACACTTATGCAATTGGTTTATGTTATTGATAAATTTTTATAATTAAGATGGATCTTACACAAGGCACAAATAAAGAAAAGAAGGCCAGGGCAAAGAAAATGATGTTGTGGTTCGGAATAGCAAGTCTGCTTATGGGTTTTGCAGGTTGGACGAGTGCTTACATCGTGAGCAGTTCCCGTGCAGATTGGCTCAAGGACTTTGATCTTCCGTCGGCCTTTTTATTCAGCACTGCAATCATAATTCTGAGTAGTGGTACCTATATCCTTGCTAAAAATGCCATTAAAGCAAATAAAACCAGCCTTGGTACTAAATGGTTGCTATTAACACTGATACTGGGCATTACATTTATTATTATTCAGTTCTTCGGATTTTCTCAACTTATTGCCCAGGGGTACTATTTTACCGGGCCTACCAGTACTATTACAATGTCGTACATTTTTTTAATTGCAGCTGTACACATTGTGCATGTTATTGCAGGGCTGATTTCTCTTTTAGTAGTATTATACAATAACATTAAGGATAAATACTCCGCTAACAATATGCTGGGGGTTGAACTGGGAATTACTTTTTGGCATTTTTTGGATCTCTTATGGGTCTATCTTATATTGTTTTTTTATTTCTTTGGGTAATAATTGAATATAAAATTTCATTTGAATCATAATTCGGCTTTTCTATAGTTGAAAAAAATGTAAATTTGCCATTATTCTTATAACACGATAAATTTGTTTATGGATTCTACGGTAGCAACAAGTACAGAAGAAAACGTTTGGGGAGGCGGGAACCGACCTTTAGGAGCGAGTTACGGAAAGCTAATGATGTGGTTTTTTATTGTTTCGGATGCTTTGACGTTTTCGGGATTTTTAGCCTCTTATGGTTTTTCCAGATTTAAGTTTATCGAAACCTGGCCAATAGCCGATGAGGTGTTTACACACGTTCCATTTTTCCATGGAAATTATCCAATGTACTACGTTGCTTTTATGACATTTATTTTAATTATGTCCTCGGTAACGATGGTACTTGCGGTTGATGCCGGCCACAGAATGATGAAGAATAAGACCATTATTTATATGTTTCTTACCATTATTGGTGGGGCCATATTCGTTGGTTCACAGGCGTGGGAATGGGCTACATTCATAAAAGGAGATTATGGTGCTTTAGAAACAAAGGGTGGAAGAATTTTGCAATTTGTAAAAGCAGATACCGGTGAAAGGGCTGCATTAGCAGATTTTTCCAAAACATTACCTTCGGAACGTGTTGATCATGAAATGAAGAATGGTGTGTGGTTTTATAAGGGTGAAGCACTACCCTCGTATACGGTTAATGAGGTTACAGAAGGACTAAAATCAAACCCCAATATTCTGATTAGAACAGAAACCATCAATTCTGAAGGAGAAAAAACACTATTAACAAGAGAAGAATCATTAAATAAAATCAAAGATGCAAAATTGGTAGTTGAAGGGGCTAACTTAATAAGGAATGAGTATGGAAGTCGACTTTTTGCTGATTTCTTTTTCTTTATTACAGGCTTTCACGGATTCCACGTATTTTCCGGTGTAGTTATCAATATCATTATTTTCTTTAATATTATCCTTGGCACCTATGAAAGAAGGGGTCATTATGAAATGGTTGAAAAGGTAGGGCTATATTGGCATTTTGTTGATTTAGTCTGGGTATTTGTTTTCACCTTTTTCTATCTGGTTTAATAAAAAGAATCAAAGAATTAATATAGGAATATCGAATTAAAAAACACAATTTAAAATGGCACACGCGCACAAGCTGGAGATTTTTAGAGGACTTATAAAATTTAAATCCAACACCCAAAAAATATGGGGTGTATTAGTTTTCCTTACAATAGTTACTGCTGTAGAAGTAGGGCTGGGTATATCCAAACCAGATATTCTTACGGCCAATACTTTTTTGGGAATGAAAATTCTTAACTGGATTTTTATAATTCTAACTCTGGTCAAGGCTTATTATATAGCCTGGGATTTTATGCATTTACGCGATGAGAAAAGTTCCTTGCGAAGAGCTATCGTATGGACACCAATTTTTTTGGTGGCCTATCTTATTTTTATCCTCTTGTTTGAAGCAGATTATATCTATAATGTCTTTAAAGATGGCTACGTTACATGGAATTTCTAACAAGGAATTAACAACAAATAAAGACGGTATAACAGCCGTCTTTTTTATTTTTTTAATGTTTAAATAATGACCAATGAAAAAGACATTTGTCTTAGTCGTTCTTTTTATTCTTCCATTAGTAGCCTACTTGTTTTTTGCCTCAGGTGTTAACAATTTTGGAAGACTGCCTGTACTTACTGAGGACGTTTTAGATGCTCCTGAAAATACAGATAAAATAACTTTCGAGAATAAGATTACAATTTTGGGCTTTTTAGGAAATAATGTTGAACTTAAAAAAGGCAATGCATTTAATCTGAATCAGAAAATATACAAACCTTTTTATGAGTTTAATGATTTTCAAATGGTTATGATTATGCCTTTGGGAACTGAGGAAAAAGTTGAGGAATTAAAGGCAGAACTTGGCGATTTGGCTGATATAAAGAATTGGAAATTTATTTTTACTGAAGACGAGAAAATCAGGGCAGTATTCAATTCACTTAAAACCAACCTTAGCCTTGATGAAAATTTAGGCAGCCACTTTGTTTTTATTATTGACAAGGATAAGAACCTGAGGGGAAGGACAAATGATGAAGAGGAGACTACTAAGTACGGCTTTAACGCCACCTCTGTTGCCGAACTTAATAATAAAATGGAAGATGATGTCAAAATCATTTTAGCAGAGTACCGTTTAGCACTCAAAAAGAATAATGCAGATAGAACGAATTAATGAGAAATAAATACACTTATGTCTGGGTATCTCTTGTGATCCTGGTTTTTGGCATCATTTTTATTCCCAAAATCATTGAACGGATAAAGACAGGCACGATCACGCAACATGATCGTATGAATCTTACTGATACTGAACCGCTTAATTTTATCTATTTGAATAACGAGAAAAGAAGGGTCCCATCTTTTCAATTTCTAAATCAGGATAGTCTCTTAATTTCTGAAAAAGACTACGAAGGAAAGGTTTATATAGTGGAATTTTTTTTCACAACATGTCCTACAATTTGTCCGGTTATGAACTCCAATTTGGTTGAAATTCAGGAAGAATTCAGGGATTTGGATAATTTTGGTGTTGCCTCGTTTACAATAAATCCGGAATACGATACGCCTGGGGTATTGAAAAAATACGCTGAAAAATATGGCATAAATGATTTGGACTGGCACTTAATGACTGGCGACCGCCAGGCGATATTCGATCTGGCAAACATCGGATTTAATATTTTTGCAGCGGAAAATCCGGAAGTCCCGGGCGGATTTGAACATTCTGGCTTATTTGCGCTGGTTGACAAAAATGGCTATCTACGTTCGAGAACCGATGATTTTGGAAACCCAATTATTTATTACAAAGGAACAATTAGCGAATCTCAGGGAGTAAATGAAGAAGGAGAAATACAGGAAATTACGATTTTAAAAGAGGACATTAAAAAGCTTTTAAATGAATAAGCCTAATATAACAGCAGAAGAGCGGAAATTTAACAGGATAATTACTGTTGTATCAATTTTGGTTCCCTTAGTGGTTGTAATTTTATTTGGTGTTAAAATTCCAAATTCTGAGCCTTTAGGATTTCTGCCTCCTATTTATGCCTCTATAAACGGACTTACAGCGATCTTACTTGTATATGCTGTTTGGGCCATTAAGAATAACAAAAGAGCTTTGCATCAGAATATTATGAGTGCTTGCATTGTTTTATCTTTACTTTTCTTGCTCATGTACATAGCATATCATATGACCGCAGATTCCACTTCTTATGGAGGGGAGGGTGCAATAAAATATGTGTATTATTTTATACTTTTTTCGCATATTATGTTGTCTATCGTTATAATACCTCTTGTCCTTAAAACTTATGCCCGGGCATATTTAAAAGACTTTAAACGCCACCGTAAACTAGCCAGAATTACATTCCCTATCTGGCTGTATGTAGCGGTTTCCGGAGTAATTGTTTATTTAATGATTTCACCGTATTATGAATATTAAAAGTTTAAATTATACTTTATAGAAGATTGAAAATTAGAGACTTTATACTGGTAATTTTATTCTTTGTATTGCCATGGCTGTCAGCAGCTCAATGTGCAATGTGCAGGGCAGTTCTGGAAAGCCAGGACGATAATTCCATGGCTGAAGGCATTAATAACGGGATTGTATATTTAATGGCGCTTCCTTATATTTTGGTGGGGGTTCTTTTTTACTTTGTTTACAGAAAAATGAGATCATAAAAAATAGACTCAATTTTAACAAATTTTTACCGTGCTGACTGTAACAATTACTTTTTCTGGAAGTCTTATTTATAAGATGCTAAAACATTAATCATTAATTAGTCAACTCCATGTTCGATCTCGAAAGATGGCAGGAAATTTTTGACACTATCCGTAAAAACAAATTACGGACTTTCCTTACTGGCCTATCTGTGGCCTCAGGAATTTTTATACTGGTAATTTTATTAGGTTTTGGTCAGGGAATGCAAAATGGCGTTGCCCATGAATTTGAAGAAGATGCGGCTACCAGTGTCTGGGTTTGGCCAGGAGTTACTTCCAAGGAATTCAAGGGACTCAACCCGGGGAGGAGTATTCAACTTAAAAATGAAAATTATGAATCTTCACTAGCACTGTTTGGAGATAAAATTGAATATAAATCGCCCAGGATATTTGTCCGGAATGTCTCGGTGAATTACGGAAAAGAGGCCCTGGTTTATGGTATTCAAGGCGTTTCTTATGATTTTCAGTTTATTGAAAATGCAAATATGTCTGAAGGGAGATTTTTGAATTATCAGGATGAAGTAACCACAGCTAAGGTTGCAATAATTGGGAATAAAATTAAACGTGATGTATTTAAGGATCTTGAGAGCCCCTTGGGAGAGTATATAAATATATCCGGTGTGTTATTTAAAATTGTTGGAACATACTCAGAGAGAGAGGACCGCGAAGAAGAACGCATATATATTCCCATAACTACTGCACAGCGGGTATTTAATGGAGGAGATAGAATTAATAACATGAGCTATACACTGCCAATGGAGGAAAATTTTGACCAGGCAGTGATTAAGGCTACGGCATTTAAGGAAAAATTGCAGGCACACCTTCAGAAAGCTCATACAGTAGCACCGGAGGATACTGGTGCAATTCAGGTTTGGAGCGCATTGGAAGAAGCAAAACGCTATTATAGCCTCATCGGAAATATTAAATTCTTTTTCTGGTTTGTTGGGATTTGTACAATAATTGCCGGGGTAGTTGGAGTAAGTAACATAATGCTCATTGTTGTAAAAGAGAGAACGAGAGAAATAGGAATTCGAAAAGCTTTAGGGGCCAAACCTTGGTCGATTGTAGGAATGATTTTGCAAGAATCTATTTTTGTAACAGCCATTTCAGGATTTGCAGGCCTAATTTTTAGTATGGGGCTTTTGGAAATAGTAGGACCTTATGTAGAGGTAGATTATATACTAAATCCCTCTGTTAATTTTAATGTTGCCCTTTCTACGGTTTTAGTGCTGATATTTGCGGGAGCAGTAGCAGGATTTTTCCCCGCCTGGAGGGCAGCAAGTATTCACACCATTGATGCCTTAAGAGACGAATGAAATATCGGAATTATGTTTAATAGAGATCGATGGCAAGAAATATTAGAAGTACTGACCACAAACTGGTTCAGAACCGTACTTACGGCTTTTGGAGTTTTTTGGGGGATACTCATTCTGATAATTTTACTGTCTGCGGGGAAAGGCCTGGAAAATGGCATAAAAGCAGATTTTGGAGATATTGCAACGAATACCATGTTTATGTGGACACGCAGTACTACAAAGGCAAATATGGGCTTACCCATTGGAAGAAGATTTCGATTTAAGGTTGAAGATGTCAGGAGTATAAATGATAATATCCCCAATTTACGGTTTATATCACCAAGAAATCAATTAGGAGGATTTGGGAATGACAATAATGTGGTAAGAGGTTTAAATACCGGAGCATACAACGTTTATGGTGACTATCCTGAGATTATTAACCAGGATCCTATGACCATTACTGAAGGTCGCTTTATAAACCAGAACGACATACAGGAAAAACGGAAAATTGCTATTATAGGTGCCGGAGTTAGAAATGAACTATATGATAAGGAAGAGGAGGTCATAGGTAGTTATATTAAGATACAAGGTGTAAATTTTATGGTAGTGGGTACTTATAAGAAGAATAGTAATGATGGGGATGGAGAGGAAGCCCAAAAAGAAATATATGTACCCTTTACTTCATTTTCGCAAGCATTTAATATGGGTAATGACGTTGGTTGGATGGCTATTACAGCCAATGACGGAGCCTCCATTTCCGGCCTAAAAGAGGATATTGTCAATTTAATGAAAACGAGGCATAAAATCCATCCGGATGATACCAGGGCTGTTGGTTATTTTGATCTGTATGAGCAGTATAACAGAGTAGAAAGTCTGTTCGGAGCAATGAGTTTTATAGCTTATTTTGTGGGTATTTTGGTATTGTTATCCGGTATAATCGGAGTGAGTAATATTATGTTGATTGTCGTTAAGGAAAGGACTAAGGAAATAGGGATACGCAGGGCATTGGGAGAGGACCCCTGGTCTATTAAAAAGCAGATTCTTATGGAGTCTGTTTTTCTGACCATAGTTTCCGGTATGGCGGGTATTATTATTGGAGCTTTATTTATTTATGGAGTTAACGCCCTGTTAGATGCTAATGGTCCGGTAGATATGTTTCTGAATCCAAGTGTTAGCCTGGGCGTAGTTACAATTGCGCTGTTAATCCTGGTATTATCCGGTTTAATGGCAGGCTTTATACCGGCTCAAAGTGCAATAAAGGTAAAGCCAATAGATGCCTTAAGAGCAGAATAAATTTGAAACATCAATCATTAAAACTATAAAAATGAAAAAGTCAGTAACTATCATCATTCTAATTGTCATTTTTGTGGCTTTTGGAGGAGCTATGTTCTACCTCTATCAAAAGAATGAACAAGATCCTATTGTTTATGAAACAGAGAAACCCTCTACACAAACTATTATAAAAAAAACAGTGGCCACCGGCAGTATTTTGCCTTTAGAAGAAGTACTTATAAAGCCCAATATTTCGGGAGTTATTGAGGAAATTTTTGTTGAAGGGGGAGATTTTGTCAAATCCGGTGACCTATTGGCAAGAATAAAGGTGGTTCCAAACCTTAATGCTCTTAATGATGCTAAGAACAGTATTGATGAGGCTAAAATATCCTTGGATGATCAACGGCGGAATTTTGATCGGCAGAGTAATCTTTTTAACAAAGGGGTAATTTCAAAAGTTGATCTGGAAAGAGCACAGGTAAGTTATGACCAGGCTAAGCAGTCCTATAGTGCCGCAAATAAAAGGTATGATATAGTTAAAACGGGCACCACCAGAGGTTTTGGTAATTCTGCAAATACCATGATCAGGTCTACGGTGACCGGAATGGTATTGGAAGTACCGGTAGAAGTGGGCAATCAGGTAATTGAGAGTAATAATTTCAATGAAGGTACTACTATTGCAGCCATAGCAGATGTGGATAAAATGATATTTGAAGGAAAAGTAGATGAATCTGAGGTGGGAAAGATAAGGGAAGATCTCCCTTTGGAAATTACTGTAGGAGCTCTTGAAAATATAACTTTTGATGCTATTCTCGATTATATAGCCCCAAAGGGCAACGAGGAAAACGGAGCTATTCAATTCGAAATTAAAGGAACCTTGAAGAAACAAGATTCTGTATTTATACGCGCAGGTCTCAGTGCAAATGCTTCCATAATTCTGGATAGGGCAGATAGTGTTCTTTCTATAAAAGAAGCATTGGTTCAATTTGACCCTGAAACCAAAAAGCCATTTTTGGAAATTGCTACCGGGGATCAGCAATTTGAGAGAAGGGATGTGGAACTGGGGATAAGTGATGGAATTTACGTAGAAGTGAAATCCGGTCTGGAAGAAGAAGATGAGATAAAAGTATGGAATGAAGTAAAGCCAGATGAGTTTGGAGGCTAGCTTTTAACAAAATATTTTGAACATTATTTGTAACATTTTAACAACTTGCCTGTCCTATTACCGGGTTTGAATAGTTATAACTTAAGACACTAACCATGATTGAAATAAAAGATTTACACAAATCCTATAAAATGGGTAGCAATGCCCTGCATGTTCTAAAGGGTATCAATTTCACCGTTGAAGAAGGAGAATTAGTTGCAATTATGGGATCATCCGGTTCCGGCAAATCCACCCTGTTAAATATTCTGGGGATGTTGGATGTAGCCGATTCGGGTGAATACACACTGGATGGGGTACCCATAAAAAATCTTAATGAGACCAAGGCTGCTAATTATCGCAATAAATTTTTGGGATTTGTTTTTCAGTCATTTAACCTTATCAATTACAAAAGTGCGCTTGAAAATGTTGCCTTGCCTTTATACTATCAGAGAGTTCCCAGAAAGGAAAGGCAGGCAAGGGCTTTGAAATACCTGGAACAGGTTGGTCTGAAAGAGTGGGCTACTCATTTACCCAGTGAACTTTCAGGTGGCCAGAATCAAAGAGTTGCCATTGCCAGAGCTATGGCTTCGGAACCAAAAGTACTTCTTGCTGATGAACCAACAGGAGCCCTGGATAGCACAACATCTTATGAGGTTATGGATTTAATACAGAAGATTAATGACCAGGGAAATACAATTTTAGTTGTAACGCACGAAGATGATATAGCTCATATGTGTAAAAGGATCGTTTACCTTAAAGATGGAGTTATAGTTGAAGATAAAAAAGTAAAGCAAGTAAGAGCATCAGAGTATGTTTAGCAGAGACACCTGGAACGAAATATTTGAGACTATTCAAAAAAATAAACTTAGAACCTTTCTTTCAGGTTTTACAGTGGCTCTTGGGATATTAATTTTTGTCTCTCTTTTTGGTCTTGGAAACGGCTTAATTAACACCTTTGACAAATTTTTCCAGGAAGATGCCACCAACGTACTTTATTTCTTTCCCGGAAAAACTACAATCCCATATAAGGGATATAAATCATCCAGGCGCATTGAATTTGAAAATAGTGATCTGGCAGATATTAAGAAAAATTTTCCAATGTTTCTGGATTATGTAACCCCACGAATTACCAGGAGCAGGTTAGTAAAATATAAGGAAGAATCGGACAATTATAACACTACCGGGGTAGATTGGGGTCACCAATTCGCTGAAAAGACCATTATAATGAAAGGTCGGTACTTGAATGTGGAGGATATTAAAAATAAGACAAAACATGCTGTGATTGGGCGATTAGTGGAACAGGACCTGTTTGAAGGAAGAAATGCTATTGGTAAATACGTGGATGTTGGTGGAAGTGTTTTTAAAGTCATAGGTGTTTTTCAGGATGATGGTGGCGATAGAGAAGAACGTGGTATATATATCCCTTATACTACCTTGCAACTAATTGAAAAAAATACAGATAAAATAGACCAGATAGTTGTGGCCTTTAAACCTGAAATGGGTTATTTGGGTGCCATGGCGTTTGAACGTAATTTGGATAAGTTTCTTAAGGATAAGAAATTTATAAGTCCAGACGATCAAAATGGAATTTTCATCAGAAATGTTGCAGATCAATTACAACAAAATCAGCAATTTGCTCGTGTATTACAAATTATCGTGGCTTTTGTGGCTTTTGGGACAATAATAGCCGGTATAATTGGAATTAGCAATATTATGGTGTTTGTGGTTAAGGAGCGGACAAAGGAATTAGGAATACGAAAAGCCTTAGGTGCCACTCCAAAGGCCGTAATTAGTACAATTTTACTTGAATCGGTTTTTATCACAACTGTATCCGGGTTTACGGGGATGTTAATTGGCATTGCCCTGCTATCCTCTTTAGGAGAGACTTTGGCTGAAGATTATTTCATAACAAATCCATATATAAATACTGCCGTGGCAATAATTGCAACTCTTGTTTTAATATTATTTGGGGCAATTGCAGGATATATTCCGGCCAAAAGAGCAGCTCGCATTAAACCTATAGTAGCATTACGAGATGAATAGTATTCGATTTCTTTTTGACAAAAATACCTGGCAGGAAATTTTCGGATCTATCGGAAAGAACAAGACCAGGACTATTATTACTGTTATAGGTGTTTTATGGGGTATTTTTATCTATATCGCCCTGGCTGGGGCTGCTAAAGGAATGGATAACGGATTTGAAAAGAACTTCGAAACAGTTGCTAAAAACAGTATATGGGCATGGTCTCAAAGTACCAGTATACCCTATGCAGGTTTTAAAACCGGAAGACAGTTACGACTAAAAGTCCAGGATGCAACGGTCCTAAAAAATCGAATTCCCGAAATACAATATATTGCCCCGGTGAATACGAGAGGTGCTTTTGGAGGAGCATCTGCTTTGACAGTACGGGGAATTAAATCCAATAGTTATGCGGTATATGGTTATTTTCCTGAAATAGCAAAGATCGCGACCCAAAAAATTTATGACAACGGAAGGTTCATTAACGATGAAGATATTGCACAGTCAAGAAAAGTTTGTGTTATCGGTGAGCGTACGCAACAGGAGTTATTTGATAAAGATGAAGATCCCATAGGAGGATATATTAGGGTTGAGAATGTTTATTTTCAGGTAGTTGGAGTGCATAAATTTACACAGACGACTCCATTTGGGACGGATGGAGATATCTACATTCCCTTTAGTACTTTCAAAAAGCTTTATAATACCGGAGATAATTCTCAGTTTTTTACAATTGCTGCGTATGATGATGCTGATGTTATTCAGGTAGAAAAAGATATTAAATCCGTTTTAAGAAGTATACATCAAGTACATCCGGAAGACGAACGCGCTTTTGGAGCCTTTAATCTTGGTGAAATATTTAGTAAAATTATGGGTTTTGCGGACGGGATTACCTTTTTATCCTTAATTGTTGGAGTAGTAACTATTCTGGCAGGGGTTATAGGTATTGGTAATATACTGTTGATATCTGTAAAGGAACGTACTAAAGAATTAGGCATTCGCCGCGCATTAGGCGCTACACCCAGGGAAGTCCGTTCACTGATAATATTAGAATCTGTATTCCTAACAATGATTGCAGGAATTGTTGGGATCATATTAGGAGCCGGTGTATTAAGTTTGATCAATAACCTGACTAAGGATATTAATTTTCCATATACCAATCCTACGGTTCCTATACCTTTTGTCCTGGGAGCCTTAGCCATAATGATAATACTGGGAACACTAATTGGTTCAATTCCCGCACAGCGGGCTGTGAGTATTAAGCCTATTGATGCACTAAGAGAAGAATAAACAAAACCATTAACTAGATACTAACACAATAGATTAAGATGAACAAAATTGTAAAATATATATTGATTGGGATTTTAGGGCTTGGAGCACTGTGGGCTGCAGCATTTTTTATAAAATCCAATAGTAAATCAGCCATAACGTACGAAACTAAAAAACCATTTACCTCTGATATTGAGAAGAAAACGGTGGCAACAGGAAAAGTAATTCCTGAAGACGAGATTGAGATCAAACCTCAGATTTCTGGAATTATTGATAAAATTTACCTGGAAGAAGGTGCCCAGGTTAAGGCCGGTGATTTAATTGCTGTTATAAAAGTGGTCCCCAATGAACAAGCCTTGAATCAGGCCCGTGGAAGGGTAAGGAATGCAGAAATTGCATTGAATAATGTGGAAATTGAATACAAAAGGAATAAATCCTTATTTGATAAAGGGGTTATATCGAGCCAGGACTTTAATGCTTTGCAATTGCAATATGACCAGGCAATTCAGGAATTAGATAATGCACGCTCAGATTATCTTATTATCAGAAGAGGTTCTGCGGGCGGATCTACAAGTGCCAACACTAATATTCGGGCAACCGTTGCAGGCACATTGTTGGAAATTCCTGTAAGAGAAGGAGATCAGGTAATTCAGAGTAATAACTTCAATGACGGAACAACTATAGCTACGATTGCCGATTTAGGTAAGATGATTTTTGAAGGAAAAGTTGATGAAGGAGAAGTGGGAAAACTAGAGATAGGTATGCCCCTCGAAATTAGTTTGGGAGCCATTGACGATCAAAAATTTGAAGCAAAGCTTAAATTTATCGCCCCAAAAGGCATAGAGGAATCCGGCGCGGTACAATTTAAAATAGAAGGTGATGTGGTTGTTGAAGGAGATTATATGATCAGGGCAGGATATAGTGCTAACGCATCCCTGGTGCTTGAGAAGAAAGATAGTGTTATGGTAATACCTGAAGCCCTTCTGCAATTTGATAAGGAAACAGATGAACCCTATGTTGAAGTAGCTGTGGGCGATCAGAAATTTGAGCGTAAAGAGGTTGAAATAGGAATTTCGGATGGGGTTAATGTGGAAATTATTTCGGGCATAACAGAAGAAGATGAAGTAAAGGTCTGGAATAAAACAGAACCGATCAAAAAGGGCGAAGATGAAGAGGAAGATACAGAAGAAGAGGCCTAATTAAGTTTAAAACGTATAGTCAATCAATTATAATTATCAAAAAACGACAGATGAAATTTAAACTAACTGCTCTTTTAGTTTTATGCGCGATAGGTATGACTATGGCACAGAAAAAGATATGGACACTCGAAGAATGCGTTACATACGCAGTAGAGAATAATCTTTCCATTCAACAATTCGAATTGGATCTTGAAAATGCCACCATTGATAAATCGGATGCTATAGGTGCCTTTCTGCCTGATTTGAATGGAGCGTTGAATGGCCAAAGCAATACAGGTCTGTCTTTTGATCCTACCAATAATCAACCGGTGAACACTACTCAAATAACCTCTTCGGGTAGCATTACCTCTAGCGCACTTTTATTTGACGGACTTAGAAATGTACACCGACTGAACAGGGCTAAACTTAACGCAGTAGCAAATAAATATCGTCTAGACGATCTTGTTAATGATATTCGATTAAACGTAGCCATCAGCTATTTAAGCATATTGTCTAGTAAGGAAGCTGCAAAAGTTGCCAAGGCACTTTATGCGGTTACAGAACAGGATTTAATTAGAACCAGAGAATTAGTTGAGTCAGGTGTAGTCGCGAAAGGGGATTTATTGGAAATTGAGGCAACTGCGGCAACCCGGGAACAGCAAATTATCAATGCCGATAATGATGTGCTTATAAACCGTATTAGTTTAGCACAATTGCTTCAGATCACGGATTATGAAAACTTTGATATTTCAGAGGTAGATTTTGAGGTGCCTGCAGCGGAAATTTTGAAAAATTCACCGAAGGCTATCTTTGATAAAGCTTTGAGTTATTGGTATGAAACCAAGTTTTTTGAGACCAGTGTAGAATTGGCTGAGAAAGATTTAGCTCTTGCTAAGGGTGCGGCTTATCCATCACTAAGTGCATTTTTTAATTACAATACCCGATACTCTGATCAGTTTTTAGATCCCATAACCGGGCAGGTAATCCCCTTTAAGGATCAATTATGGATAAATGATGGTATCGCTTTTGGCGCACAAATAAATATACCTGTTTTTAATGGCTGGAGTACAAGAAATAATATTAAACGGTCACAAATTAATGTCAAAAAGGCCGAATTGGATCTGGAACAAAATAAATTAGATCTGGAAACCAATATAAATCAGGCTTATGTTGATGTGGTTAACAGCTCTAAAGCTTATGATGCCGCCCTTAAGACCAGGGAGGCCAGAATATTGGCTTTGGATTATTCCAAAGAAAGATTTGATGTTGGTATTATGAATTCCTTTGATTATAGCCAGGCACAGGCAAGATTAGACAATGCCGAAGCCGAAGTAATACGTACCAAATATGATTACGTTTTTAGAATAAAAGTATTGGAATTCTACTTTGGCTTACCCATAGTAATTGATTAAATACAAAATAAGTTTTAGATTAGGCCTGTTGAGTTGTCTATACCCAACAGGTCTTTCTATATTTACTCAATAGTCATGGCAATAATTTTGAACATTGAAACGGCGACCACAAATTGCTCTGTAAGCATTGCAAAAGATGGTCGTATGATTGCGCTAAAAGAGGCCAATAATAAGTCTTACTCCCATTCTGAAGACTTACATCATTTTATAAAAGAAGCACTTGAAGAGGCTTCAATATCTATTACTGACCTGGATGCCATAGCCGTCAATATCTATTACTGACCTGGATGCCATAGCCGTTAGTAAAGGAACTGGTTCTTATACAGGGTGGAGAATAGGTGTTTCTGCTGCCAAAGAGCTTCGTATTGCACTGGACATACCTCTAATAGGAATTTCTACTTTAGAAAGTATGGTATCTCAACTTACGCTGAAGGAAGGAATTGTGATTCCGGTTCTGGATGCCAGGCGTATGGAGGTTTATTCTGCTGTGTTTAATGCTGATTATAAGCAGATAAGGGAAACCAGGGTAGAGGAGGTTCAACCAAATATGTATGACGAATTCATACAACAGGGTAGGGTATATATTATTGGCAGTGGAGCCATTAAAAGCAGGGAAATATTAAAACATCCGAACTTTGTTTTTGATGAATCAGTTGTGCCTTCAGCCAAAGAAATGTGTTCACTGTCTTTTAAAGAATTTAAGTCTAAGAACTTTATAAACACTGCTTACTTTGAACCTGATTATTTAAAGGATTTTGTAATTCAACAAAAGAAAAAGTAACAGAAAAATAAATTATTTACACTCCATTATAATAGTTCAATACTTCTATCACATCCTCTACCTTCCTGGGCTTAATTTTATTTTCTTTTATAAAACTTTTAATAGCCTCTTTGCGATCTCCTAGTTGGTTTAGGATATCTTTTCGGCCAATCTCAATCTTTGTAATTGGTTTGTCTCCTTTCTTTAAGTAGTATTCAAATTTGTTCTCGTACTTTGCAGGAGTAAGATCATCATAGCCGTTTCCCGGTGCTTCTGCCCTTGTTAAGCGCTTCTTAGGTTGGAGATACAGTACAACTTCGCCTTCATTAAGTGGAATAAAATAACCTTTAGCTATTTTATTTTTATAGTAATAGTATAATACCTGATACTTCTTTCCATTCAAGATAACTTCAATATTTTCACGTTTAAGCAGTCTAAGTGGTTTCTGTTCTTTACTCAAAAACTCCATCTCATCAGTATATGCATTGTAGCGCATTAACCGTTTTTCTACTTTTGAACTGTCTATAATCGCAGTGGCTTCTTGATAAATTTCATTGATGTATTGAGAACCGACCGTTGGTGCTTCATAAAAAGTTAATTCCAATTGGCCATGACTCAAAATTAGTGCATTCCCATTATATTGTGAAAATCCAATACTGCAAATGCCAAAAAACAGAAGTTGTAAGATTTTCATATCTACATGATATTGTGTTCAATTAAAGATACAAAATTACTGTCATTTTATGTAATTGTATTAAGCCTTATGCACCACTCTTTGTGGAAATGGAATTTCAATATTCGCTTTATCAAAACGGCTCTTAAGCTCTTCCATTACAAAAAAATGAGCCTCCCAGAAGTCTTCATTTTTAGCCCAAAAACGCAAGGTGAGATTTACAGAACTATCTGCTAATTCTCCAACAAATACCTGTGGTTCGGGATCTTTTAGAATAGTTGTTTTTTCCTGACATATTTCTAGCAAGATATCCTTAGCTTTTTTAATATTAGAGCCATAACTGATTCCTACATCAATTTTATCTCTCCTTGTTTCTTCAGCATTGAAATTTATAATATTGTTATTGGAAAGTTGGGCATTAGGAATAATTGCCAGCTGATTTCCAAAGGTATTCAGTTTTGTTGTAAAAATGGTAATTTCCTTTACCGTGCCATCCACACCTTGTGCCGAAATCCAATCTCCTACCCTAAATGGTTTGAAAAATAGTATTAATATGCCGCCGGCAAAGTTTGCCAAAGAGCCCTGCAGGGCCAGGCCAATAGCTAGTCCGGCAGATCCCAAAACAGCGAGTAGTGATGAAGATTTAACCCCTAACTGCGTTACTACAGCCACAAAGAGTATTACTTTTAAACCAACACTTATTATCTGCATTAGAAAGGATTCAAGAGCAGGGTCATAATCCGCTTTTTCAAAAAACTTACGTACAAACCGGTTAATTAGTCTTATAAACCATAAACCCGCTACTAAAATAATTAGCGTAAAGGCAAAAGTTGGGGCAAAATCCCAAAACCAATTAATAGCCATAGTCAGGTATTGATCGTAGTTGGATAAATTTTCCATTTGTTCTATTTTTTATACAATATTATTAAGAAATTCAATCAAAAGATATAGAATTAGTAAAACTTATTTAAGTTGATTTAAAACATACTCAATATCTGTAGTTGGTAACTTGCAGGAGCCATGCTCACAAAGGTAAATAAGTGTGCTATTGGCCACAAACCTATTTTGAATTAATGATAGACCACTTTCTTCTTTAGCACCTGCAAAAATAACATTGGGTAAATAGCTTTGTTGCATCCTACTAGCTGTTTTTAAGTAGTCTTCACCAACTACGCTTATTTCATAATAAGGTTCTTGAAAATACAAAACCAGATGAAGCCAATTAGCATAACTGGCAGTATCCTTCTCAAAACTTTGTTGCAGATTCATAACCATTTCTCTTACTATGTTTTCGTAAGCCTCATCCGGGAAAAACCTTGATAATTTAAATAGGTTTTTAGCCATAATGGAGTTTGACGATGGGATTACATTATCTGCCTTTTCTATGGTTCTTCTAATGACAAAAGAATCTTGTTTTGGGGTGAAGAAGAACAAACCACTTTTTTTATCAGAAAAATTAGTGATACAATAATCCGTTAGTTTTTTTGCGGTGTTAAGCCAATTTTCATCAAAGGTAATTTCATAAAGTCCAATGAATGCATCTATTACAGTTGCATAATCTTCCAGATACCCATTGATTGTGCTCTTACCGTCTTTATGATTGTGGTATAGGCTGCCATCTTTCTTAAAAAAGGTGGCCTCAATAAAATTGGCATTTTTTAAAGCCATATCCAGATAGTCATCATTTTTGATGAACCTGTAGGCGTCTGTCAACCCCTTTAGCATTAAACCATTCCATGAACAAAGGATTTTGTCATCCAATCTTGGGCGGTTTCTATTTTTACGGGCATTGTATAAGATATCTTTACAATCTGAAATGATTTCATTCATTTCAGAAACAGAGATCTTGTGTTTTTTGGCTATGGCCTCTTCAGGTTTATTCCTTATTAATACATAGTTACCGTGCTCCCAAAGGCCAAAGTCGTTTATATTATAGTAATCTTTGAAAAGCTCAAATTTATCAGCAAGCAAAGTTTGCAATTCCTCTTTTTGCCAAACGTAAAATGCACCTTCCTCTAATTCCCCTGTTTCATTAAGGCTATCTGCATCTAAAGAAGCGTAAAACGCATTTGTACTATCCATGAGCTCCGAGCTAATAAATGCAATTGTTTCTTCCACTACTTTCTTGTATAATGGATTTTGGGTTAAGGCATATGCCTTGGAATATAAGCTAATTAATTGACCATTATCATATAACATTTTTTCAAAATGTGGGACATGCCATTTACCGTCTACAGAATATCTTGAAAAACCACCGGCTAAATGATCAAAAATTCCTCCATAAGCCATTTTCGTGAGGGTTAAATTGATATACTCCATGAGGTCATCATTTTTTCTGGATGTGGCATAATGCAGTAAAAAATCAAGATTACCTGGCATCATAAATTTGGGAGCTCTATTATAGCCTCCATAATTATGATCAAAATAGCGAGTCCATTTCTTAACTGAATTATCTAATTGATCTTCTGTTAAAATCTGAGAATTAGGAGCAATCTCAACAAGATTAATTGCCTTAATACCTTCAGCCAGGTCCTTGGCATACCCAATGATCTTTTCAGGCTGATCCTTGTAAAGTCTGGTGAGTTCATTCAGGACTTTCATCCAATTCTCTTTATTTACATAAGTGGCCCCCCAAAACGGACGCCCGTCTGGCAAAGTAACAACGTTCAATGGCCATCCACCTCTTCCCGTCATCATTTGAACGGCATCCATATATAAATGATCAATATCAGGACGTTCTTCCCTGTCAATTTTTATATTGACAAAATTTTCGTTCATCAGTTTTGCCACTTCCTCATCCTCAAAACATTCTTTTTCCATAACGTGGCACCAGTGACAAGCAGCGTAACCAATGCTTATTAGCACTAATTTGTTTTCATTTTTGGCTTTTTCCAGCGCAGCAGTGCTCCAGGGTTCCCAGTTTACAGGGTTATGAGCATGTTGTAACAAATAAGGGCTGCTTTCATTTATTAGGGAATTCGTATGTTTATGTGACATGGTATCTTTTTTTTGAGAGCAACCGTTTAAGGTAACTAATACTACTAATAATGTGTATTTGAACCTGAACATATACAAAGTTACCACTAATTACAGAGCATAAAAAAAGCGCCTCAAAGGCGCTTTTCAATTTTTCTGAATAATTACTTGACTTCAAAAGTAATTTTAACATTTACTCGATAGTCGTCTATTTTACCACCTTTCACTGTTGCACTTTGTTCATTTAAATATACTGAACGTATATTATTGACGGATTTGGATGCATGAGTAACAGCATTTTTAGCAGCGTCTTCCCAACTTTCATTGGAATTTGCCAATACTTCAATAACTTTTAAAACTGACATAATACTTGTTTTTTGTTTTACGATAAGATAGCAAATTAATAGCCAGGGAACAATAGATTCGGGTTTAATTATCCATTTAAGGCAACCACTTCAGATACCTTATCTCCCAGCATATTTTTCAACATGGTTTCAATTCCATTTTTAAGGGTGTAGGTAGAAGAGGGGCATCCACTACAGGCACCCTGGAGAATAACATTTACAGTTTTGCTATCTTCTTCATAGGACTGGAAAAGTATATTTCCGCCATCACTGGCAACCGCAGGTTTTACGTATTCTTCCAGAATATTAATAATTTCCTGAGAAGTATTATCCAATGTTTCATTCTCTAATTGTGCATTAGAAGATCCTGGAGATTTAACCGCAGCTGCTTTGCTGGAGACTACTTCATTTCCATCAGCGATAAAATTTCGAATCATTTCGCGAAGTTCCATGGTAATCTCATCCCAGCTGGCGACCTCATATTTTGTAACGGAAACATAGTTTTCATCCATAAAAACCTCTTTAACATAGGGCAGGTGAAATAACTCTTTGGCTAGATCAGAATCCTTTGCCTCATCAAGATTTTTAAATTCATAAACAGCAGGAACAATTTTCTTGTTCGCGACAAATTTCATTACAGCCGGATTCGGCGTAATTTCGGCATATATAGTTATAGCCACTTTCTTCGTATCATCTTCTTCATTAACAATTGGTTCCCCGGCGTTTAAATATTCAACCAATTGTTGCGCTACCTCATCCTTAACCGATGGCCAATCTACTATATCAAAGCGCTCCAGGGCGATAAAATTACCTGAGATATATACGGTTTTTACAAATGGAAGGTAAAATAATTGTTGTGCCAGTGGAGAATTTTTTGCCTCATCAATATTCTTGAATTCAAAATTACTACCATTCGTAAGAAAATGGTTAGTCTCAAATTTTAAAATAGCAGGGTTGTTTGTTTCTACCACGGTAATTACGTATTCTTTCATCAGTTTTGTTTTCTGCAAAAATACAACCATTTTCCCTTCCTGCGCATATATAATAATGTTGTATTTCATCCGTTATACTTTATATTTGAACGAAACTGCATTAAACACGCCCTATTCTTAGATGAGAAAACTCCTGTTGATTTTGTTTACATATGTAGCTTTTTCTAGCTCTTTAACAGCACAGGAGGGGATTCCTGTTTATTTTGATTATTTAGCAGACAATTATTATCTGGTATTCCCCTCAATGGCGGGTATTAGCGAAGGCGGTAAAATAAGACTTACAGCCAGAAAGCAATGGTTTAGTGTAGATGAGGCTCCAAGTTTACAGACACTTAGCGCAAACTACAGGATTCCTGAAAGTTCAAGTGGGGTAGGTGTTATCATATTTAACGATGCCAATGGTTATCACTCTCAAACAGGTGCTAAGCTAACATACGCACATCATTTGCAGTTAGGGCCCGAAATTAGAATATTAAATCAGTTGTCATTTGGATTGAGTGCAGGTTTTATTCAGAGTAGTCTTGATGAAACAGAATTCCGGTCGGTTATCCCGGATCCAATTATTACAGGAGGGAAAAATAGTGTTGGCTATTTTAATTTAGACTTAGGGATGTCCTACAATTACATGGAATTCTATGTAAATTTCGCAGCTTTAAACATTTTGGGTACCGGACGGGACCTTTATACAGCTATTGAATTTGATAATTTAAGGAGGTATTTAATAAATGCTGGCTACATATTTGGAAAAGGATTGTGGAAGGTTGAACCTTCTATTCTTTTTCAATTAACAGATTTTACAGAAGAGAAAACAGTAGACCTTAATGCCAAAGTTTATAGAGAAATGAGCTGGGGTACCCTTTGGGCAGGTCTCTCTTACAGAAGGAGTTTTGATGGTGCCCAGTTCCAGGTTGATGGTACTTTTGGTGAACAAAGGCTTCAACTGTTTACACCAATCGTAGGCATCAATTATAACAGATTTATGTTCTCCTACAACTATTCTTACCAATCCGGAGATATTAGATTAGACAATGGCGGATTCCACCAGATTACCCTGGGTTATGATTTTGGACCCACGCGGGAAAACAGATACGACTGTTTCTGTCCAAGCGCAAACTAAAAATGGGCTTCACAAGTTTTATTGTTAAACCCACTTCTAATAGAACTGCAATTTAAGTTTATTATTCCCATTTATAATTTTTTGCCTCAGCCTGTCTTTTTATAGCATTTAACATAGCATTTTCAAGTTCTCCTTTTTCTTGTTGGGCATGTTTACTAATATAATTCTCGCGTTTGGCATTTAGTTCCTTTATTTCCTTTTGAATCTTTTTTCTCTCCGCCTTTTTCTCACCTATAAACGCATTTAGTTCTGCTTTCGACTTATCTCTAAGGGCTTTGGGTAGTTCTTCTTTGTTAATTGACGCCACATCAAATTCCTCATCTTCAGAGGCATCTATCAGATCCCAGGTTGAATTATTATACATCCCTGAACTTTTACTAACTGCCCGTTTTACAGCCACGGCCTCTTCCATTTCCATGGCATTATCATCCTGTCTTGATTGCAATTGCAGTTTTGCGCTTCCCATGGCACCATACGATATATAAGTGCTGTTCAATTTTGAATTTAATTTAATAATAACATCGTCATATGGAGTATTTATATGAACAATTTGCTTATTGTGATCTATGGCCATATACTCTCCGCCGGTCAGAGTAGCGCCCTTTTTCCAATCTGTATTAATCCCCTGCTGATAGTTGCCACAAAATATGGTATTTACAATGATATCTTTTTCTCTGGCATTAGTAACAGCGTCTCTGTAATTTAGTTTTCCCTGAGTAAAAGGTTCGTTTCCCGCGATAAAGATCATTTTTAAGTTATCAGGATCATTTTTAAGTTATCAGGATTCTTTCCCCAGTCTAACTGACGTAATGAAGTCTGAATAACTTCCCCGCAATATTCTTCCCCGCCATTTGTGCTGAGTGAAAAAAGTTTTTCGGAAATCTCATCCAGATCGCTGCTAAATCCAATAACCTGTTGAATATAACCTTCTTTTGAAGATAGTCCGTCATTTCCATATTGGTAAAGCGCAATTTGCAAACCAGGTCTGTGTCCATTTCCACATTTTGCATAAGAGAATTGATTTACAATATCCCATAGTTGTGCTTTAGCCTGATTAATTAATCCATCCATACTATTACTTGTATCTAGAAGCAGTGCGATTTTAACAATGTTGTTGTCTTTATCTTTTTTGTCAATCAAAAATTTTTCCGCCTCAGAGTTATTTGTTTTCTCCTTGCTTATGGAGGCATACCCCAAAGCCGTTCCAAGAGTCAGACTTATAAATATAATGCCGATAATGTCCTTTAAATTTTTCATAATGTATTTTTTTTAATTAGAAATATGGGTTAAATGTAGGTCTGATCTTTTTCACAAAAAATAAGGAATGAGGGAAATGAACCTCTTAGTGAGTGAAATGGTATAATGATTGCGCATAGCCTGTTATTAAGGTATAAACAGAGCGGGATTTGCAATAACGGTATTTTTTAATACCGTATAAATCAAGTAAGTTTATCCTTATAAATGCAAATCATGCAAAAGAATAGAATCCTGTTTCTGGTTTTCAATCTTGTCCTTTTTGTGGGCTTTTCTCAGTCACAAAAGAGGGCTGAGGATACTGATGAGAATTCCTATCAGGTTTACCTAGATTCCGCGAAATTCTACAAGAAAGGGGATATCGCGAAAAGCATTGATTTCATTGCACAGGCAATTGGTAGTCTTGGTAAAAACCCGGATAAGAAAGAACTCGCCCTGGCACTGTCAAATCTAGGGGAAGTGTATCAATATCACAGGCAATACG
>NZ_CAMYIP010000216.1:2978-26753 GCF_947258525.1 uncultured Eudoraea sp. | reverse complement strand
AGCTTTAACCATTTCTCCAACTGCGCCTGCCGGAGCTTCCCCTTCCGGAGCTTTACCTTCCCCTTCTAAAACAACAAATGGTTCTGCCAATTCTGCAGAAGTCGGTGCTCGAAACTCTGCCTTTAAATAGGTATAAAAGTCAAAAGTTATTATATCTCCAACCGAAATTTCATCAAACCTTTTAATTTCCGGGCCGGCCGTAATGGTAACCATTTCACCATCGGGTCCTTTGAGGGTAACATCGCGGGTTTCCTTAGCAATATCTGTTACCGTTCCCTGCATGGTTGCAAGACTTAATCTTTCTCTTGGCTCTATTGTACTATCCACTTCCTGTCCCAGTAAAGGAGAAGTTAAGAATGTACAAAAGAATAGAGCAATGGCATAAATTTTAAATGTTTTCATAAAGAGTACGTTTATTTCTATTTTTTACCAGACTATTCCTGGAATTTAGTGTTAAGCGGCAAAAGTAATTTTTTTATTTAGTTTGTTAAAGGATGTAGCCTATTAAATGTGGTAAGTTTTTCAAGTTTGTCAACCATAAAATTCAGTGAAAACTTTTTCTAATATCAAAAAGGCCTAAATCATTTATAAATACCTAGGCAATTTCATGCGATTTGTAGGATTCAGCCAAAGCAAGATCACAATAGTTATTTATTTTCTCTACTAAATCTAAAGTATTTTGAGAATTTGGAAGTCCGTTTGGAATTTTTCCAGCAATTGAAGCTGCCATCTTTTTATAAATTTTAACCACTTCTTCAATGGAACCGGAATTTAAAAATAGTTTAGCTGTCAATCCTTTCCTGATTTTTACATTTTCTGTAAAGACCTTCTGATTATTATAAACTTCCGCCAGTGTTGCAATGGCCATTACCTGGGGTATTGCACAAAATCTGAATGCGCGTTTGTTTCTTAATAGTTTCAGGTAATCCAGGCAGTCTGTGGCATGAGAAAGTGCGTCGTTTACCATATGATTGAGGCACGAAATAGATTCCGTTTTTTCGGGGTTTAAGGAAAAACTTTCAAAGGTGGGTCCGTATAAGGTCCAAACCTCTTCCGGCCAAAAGATTCTGTTTTCGTCCAGGTCCTCTTTATAATCCCTGACAATGTTGGTTTTCTGCAAAAAGAGGCCCATTGAATTTGCAAGCACCTCTTTAGTTTCCAATTCCTTGCTTTCTATTTCGGAGGCAGCAAAAAGCTCAGACAATCCAATTCCCACCAAACCGGCAACGTAATGGCAATAAAGGTTGTAATCATCTATAGACCTTATTTTGGATTCTACAAAGTCTGCCATCCCCTCTCCCATTTTTTTACAGATCCCTGTTATTATTCTTTGGTATTTTTCATCAAGCATTAAAAACACTTCGATTACCTTATCATAATTGGCTAGCAGATCGCGGTATTCTTCTTTGTCTCCTACATTGGTAAGATTCCAACCTTGTTCAAAGTTTTTTGTGTAAAACTCCCGAAGCAGGAGAGTTTTATCGTCCTTAGATAGATCCATATCATCTTCAACAGTATCCAGCCCTCTTAATATGAGATAAAAAAGACAAACAACGTCGTTTATCTCTTCCGGTAACTGCCTTATAACTGCAGCAAATGATCTTGAAACCTTATCAAGGGTATCATAGCAAAAGATAAGGTTATTATTGTTTTTTATATGGCCATTGTTATGTTGACCCATGATTTTCTTACCTCCTAATTTCATCTTTATAAGAGCTGCCATCTCTTCTGGCTTTAAAATAGATTGCTTTATGGACATGATAGATTGTTTTGTATGACTTAAGTCTATTTCTATTTAGTTGACAACTGGTTCAATAGCAAAATTTTCTTCCTTTAAATCTGGCCTGGGGTTAATTTTCAAAATCCTAATTTCATTGTGCTTCGCTTTTTTAACCTCCTTATTGACCATAAACATGGGTTGAGTTTTTCCTTTTAGCTTGCCAATTGCCTGAAAATCAGAATAGGTCGTAATACTTTTTTCTGTTCCGTCCTTATTATAGGCTGTAATTTTTAAAATTCGATACGTATTTTTTTCAATTAAGTACATCGTTTTGCCATTCTCAAGGTCCAAAATATCAATAACCTGTAATTTGTGACAGGATTTACCTTCAAACTCCTCAGTCCCTTTTAATTCGAAACGCAGTTGAGAAGGATCTTTGGACGTATAATTAGAAATAGATACCCCTGAGTTAACCAACGCCATATTTTTAGAAGTTGCCTTCATCTTTCGGATTTTACCATTGGCAGGTGTAAAAATTTCAATTAATCCGGTTTCTTCGGGGTAATCGGTAATAACAATTGTAATCCCTTTTAGTTTAGGAGGATGCTGGACTACAGTTTTGGTCCTTTCTATCCCTTCAGATTTGCCTATAAGAACATTGTATTTCTTTTCTTTAAACTTCCCATTACTTGCAATCTCCTTGATCTCCAAGGACAGTTCCAGGTTTTGAGTCAAAAGCTGATCTGCCGCTTTTTCAAAAATATCCCCGGCATTGTTCTGCCCCATTACGGGCAAAGAAAAGGCTGCGAATAAGACTACAAATTTTAGCTTTAACATAGAGAGCAATATTACCAAATTTTTTAAGGAAAATCCGTACTCTTACCAATATTATATCGAAAAGTTGATTAACCTTCTTTCTGCTTCAAGCTCTTTTTTAAACATTTACTACGTTTTGTAAATATATTTTTAACTCTGTAAATGTGCAATACTCCGAAAGTAGTATTTAAGTAGTATTTCAGGTATGGAGAAAAAAGGTCTTTAATTCCAATAAATTCTCTTTAGATAATACAAGGACCGTTCCATTATGCGTGTATGGTTTTAAATTATTCAAGAAATCTTGGCTTCGTAATAATTACAATAGCGGGAACCAAAAACAATGAACTAATAAGACAGGTTGTAATGGAGATAACAATCAAAGCCCCAAAATACTTTAAAGGGGTGAAGTTGGACAAAATTAGTGGCATAAAGCCGATAATAACCGACAGTGCATTGATGATAATTCCCCTGCCTGAAGTGTTCAGTGTAATGCGTACGGCATTTTTGTGATCATTGCCTTTGGTGCGCTCTGTTTTAAAGCGCCATAAAAAGTGAATAGTATAATCCACTCCTACGCCAATCATAATGGACGATAGCAGGGCAGTGGCGATGTCTAAAGCAATTCCAAATATTCCCATCAATCCAAATAGAACCAATATTGCTATAGTTATTGGTAATCCCGAAAGCAATCCGGCCTTTGGAGAACGAAAAACAAAACTCAAAATGATAAAAATAACCGCCATGGCAAAAATCAATGATTTTATCTGGCCTTTAACGACTATATCTGCCAATTCAATTTCTGTAAGTCCGGCCCCGGCAGCATATTGAACATTTGGATCATCTTTTGTAAGTGTGTTAAGGTTCTTCAGCAATCTTTTATTCGCACTGTTGCTGCCGTCTTTAAGACTTATTAAGATCCTGGCGTTTTCGTAATTGTAATCCAGGAATTGAGAAATATCGTCTTCGTTTCCCCCCAGTGAAAAAATTTCAATTAACTGGTATATCTCATCTGAGGTTTCGGGAATTTCATTATAGCCTTCTTCGGTTGGTTCATAAAATCCTTTACTAAGTTCTTTTACCAGGGAAACCGGTGAACTTACGAGCCCTACGGCAGGGTCTTTTACTAGTTCTTTTTCGTACGATTCCATCCTTTTCAAAACCTCCGGGCTAAGAACATCTCCTGAAAAAAGTAAAGAAATAAACTGAGAGCCTCCAAACTTTTCATTTATCAGTTTTGTGGAACGCCCTACCTCAGAATTGGCCGAAAAATAACTTTCTACATTGGTATCTACTTTTAGGAAAAATACGCCGAGAACACCGATCGCAGTTGCGACAAATGCACTCCCAATAATTTTTTTCGGATGCCCGGTTACCCAATTACCCATCTTTTCGAGCGACCGTTCCAGAACAGGAGTTTTCTTTTTCTCAGCCATGGCGGCACCGCGCTTTGGTTTAAAATATGAGAGCATTGCAGGTAAAAGCCAAAGACTTAACAGCAAGGCAAACCCTATACCAATTGCAGTAAGCACCCCTAATTCTGCAGCAGGCATCATTGTATGGCTAAGAAGGCCCAGTATACCCCCAATGGTAGTGATGCCGGTTATCACTATGGGCTTTTTAAGATCGATATAAATTTTCTTGCAAATTTCTTTCATTGAAAGTTTTTGCTCACTCCTTGCCAAATCCTGGTAATGTGCGATTAAGTGAATCCCATAATCATTGGCTATTGCAATAATCATTATGGGCATAAGAATACTGAATAACGAAATCTTCCATCCTAAAAAGGCCATCAATCCAAATGAGAGAATAATGCTCATAAGAACAATTAGAAAGGGCATAAATACCCCTTTCCATTCGCGAAATGAAAAGTATAACATAAAGACCATGAGAAACATGGCAATGGGAAGCAGCACAACCAAATCATTTATGATATTTCCGGAAATGGAATGCCTTATAAAGGGCAGGCCGCCCAAAAGCGTTTCTTCCTTGCCCGGATTGGCGGCTATTACCTCCTTTATTTCATCAATAATTATATCCGGAGTCTTAGTATTTTTTATCAGTACGAGAGAAACAAGGCTAAAGTCCTCGGAAAAAAATCTGTTGGTCATGCTGTTTAAGGCAATTCTCTTCTTCAGTGCCTCAAAACCGGCCTGATTATCAGGGATTTCCTCAAAGAACGGTGTCATAGACATCATTCCATCCTCGATAGAAATTTCCTGTGCACTAAAAGGAGATATAACTCTATCTAAACCTTCCAGGTTGCTTAAATCTTCGGCAAGAGCTTCCAGTCTGTTTAAAGTTTCCGCATTCACCACATCTTCAGAATTCAGCATTAGCAAAATCATTTCACTTCCGCCGAAAATACTATCCAGTTCTTTTAGGTATACCTTATTTTTAATGGTATCAGGCACATAATCATCTACATTGGCATTTACCTGAAGCCTGGGAATTAAAAGCAATGAAAGCAGGGTAATAACAGTTGCTGCTATCACAATTATGGAACGGTACTTAATAATTTTATCTTGCATTTTTTAAATTAAATCAGGCATTAAAACTAGTTATAAATGTAATTTATTTCTAAAACAAATTCCTGAAATCTACACATTTCTATTATATAAAATTATTCCTTGTGCTTATATGGAAACCTGCGGAATAACTATACCTTGGGTACAATAATTCTTTTTGCCATAGGCTTAGTGCCAACCAGATGCTCCAGACATTATGTATTCTTAAAATATTGGTAGTAATAAGTTTTATTGTAAACAATACATTAGTATATTTGCCCCGCAAAATATTAGCGTATTTTGCAGGGTAGCGTTCACCTTCGCTAAAGCTTCGGTGAACTAGTTGTAAAGACCAAGTTAAAAGGTCGCGTAGCTCAGCTGGATAGAGCATCTGCCTTCTAAGCAGACGGTCACAGGTTCGAATCCTGTCGCGATCACTTAAGAATGAAAAGTCCACATACGTGGGCTTTTTTTATTTGAGTGAGATTTGAACTCGTTCAGGAATCGAAGTGAGAATAAAAAAGAACAAATCTTTGATTTGTAACTTTTCATTTAGACTACGGAGAAGAAAGGATATTCAATCCTGTCGCGATCACTTAAAGCAGAAAGTCCATTACTTGCGTAATGGATTTTTTTATTTTAAGAAATGTCAAAAGCCGCAGGGTTTTGTAAATGTATTGAAATCAAAAAACAACTGCACCAGCAGTTGGCCTTTCTATTTTCACATGAGGTTGCAAGGGAAAACCGAAAGGTAATCCTGTCGCGATCACTCTAAAATTGAATAATTATTCTAAAAGTTCCTGAATACTTGCCGGGGGATTTGTTTCAATCTCCCGCCACTCATCTTCGGAGATAGAAGAGAGATACTTCATCAGAGGGTCAGAAATGGGGATGGTATTATACCTTTTAGCAATATCAATGATCTGATTGATTTGATTAAGATAGGTTTCGGTGATATTAGCACCGCTTTGTGTGGATGCAGCCTCCGAATCTATATAAGCAACTCCTTTTTTGATCAATGGAATATCCATAGATATACACGCCTGAAGCAATTCTATCTGATAAGGAAATGTGTAAATTTTAATAGATGGGAGGATTCTTTCCAAGGCACTGCTTTCAAAAGCCTTAAACGCCCTATTAGTATCCGTAATTCTCTGTGCCAGCTGAGGCAGGAAATGCTGCCAAATTTGGATAAACAAATTACCCCGCAGGTTTCTGCTTCCTCCAATTAAAGAAACCGAATCTTCTTCGCGCCTCGATCCTGCAACAGCTTTTGTTTTTCCATCTACAATATCCCGAACCAATAAACCCAACTGCATAGGGTGAACGGACAAATCTGCATCATTGTCAACTATTATATGAATTCCTTCAGCAGGTGTTTTCAAGGCTTTTTGCATGCCGAACAATGCTGCACCACCTTTCACACTCCTATTAGTGCCGTTTTTATGTGTAATTCCTGCAGGAAGATCAATATCATTCTCATCAATCGCCTTAGCCAGGAAAAACACTTTATGGGGAGATCCCGGATATTCAGACACTATATTTTCAGCCATGACTCCCGATGCATCCGGGCATCCATCATCCACTACAAATACCCGCCCTTTGAACAAGGGATTGATACGCTCAAAATGTTGAATACAAGCAATCTTGGTACGCAAGGAGTTCTCACCATGCGGATGCTGTTCTCTTTTCTGCATTCGTCCCGTTTCCTTATATACCGGATTAATGAGTGTCAGTGTAACCTGCTCATTAAGATTCAGGATTATATTCTCGGATTCAATATATTTTAGCATAGTACGGAAAGCCAAAGCTTCATTGCCATATGAGCGGGCTTTCATGTCGAGTTCTTCAATGGATTCAGCTTGCCCGGCAACCCATTCTTTTACCTTACCGAAGTAAGCATGAGCCATTTTAGTGTTAGTATCGTATGCTTCTCCTATTACAGGACCCTGTTTTATTATTGATTTCATGATGTGAAATTATTGAAATTTGGGAAACCATTGATCCTAAAATTTCGGAAAATTCAAAAAAATGTAGTGATGTATGCACTAATATCTTCCCAAGTTGGCCATACCAATTTCTATTTTCGGATGGATCACAAGATTAGTAAAACTTATGGTAGTTTGGAGTTCCCTAAAGCTTGAAACCGATTAGCTTTAAGCTTATAGTCCTGCAATACACTATTCCAAGTTGGCAGGTGTAAAGTAAAACTTTTCGAGTATTTTGCACAATAAATAGATCTAACTACCAAATGTTGCTTTTTTCAAATTTTGACCCTACAATCGGATTTATATCAATTTTGGCCATACTAATTATGGTGGTAGGATTATTACTTAAAAAAATTAAACAGCCCTATATAATTGGCTATATCCTTGTTGGCGCGCTATTGGGCAAAGATGGTTTAGGATTTATTGAGGATACTACTACAATTAATCATTTGGGGGAAATAGGAATTATTTTGCTACTATTCTTTATAGGCATGGAGATTAGCCTGCCCGAATTTATAAAACAATGGAAAGTAGCTGCCATAGGTACATTTTTGCAAGTTGGGGTAAGCGTATTGATTATATTGGGTGTAGGATATTTTTTTGATTGGAAAATTGAACGTTCTATTATTTTGGGGTTTGTAATAGCCCTTAGTAGTTCTGCGGTCATTATAAAATTACTCGCAGATAAAAACCTGGTTAAGACGCGGGTCGGAAAAAATGTCTTGAGTATTCTTCTTATGCAAGATATTATGATCGTCCCACTTTTAATCGTTACATCCCTGCTTGGCGGAAAGGGTGAGTCTATAGAAAACATTGTGTTTATGCTAGTGGGAGGGTCTATTATTATTGGCACCCTTATTTACATCTACAAAAGAAAGACGATCAGGCTTCCGTTTTCCAAAACCATTGAAAAAGATCACGAGTTGCAGGTTTTTCTTGCCATATTCTTTTGCTTTGGCGGGGCATTGGTTTCATCAATTTTTGGTTTATCCGCAGCTCTTGGAGCATTTGTCGGCGGGATGGTTATGCATGCTTCAAAGGCAACGCATTGGATATATGATACGCTCAATTCATTTAGGATATTATTTGTTGCCATGTTTTTTATAAGCATAGGTTTGCAATTGGATTTTAGCTTTATCTTTAAGAATGCCTGGGCAATATCAATTGTTCTTGTTTCAGTTTATATTACAAATCATTTAGTAAACTCATTAATACTTCGATTGTTCTCTTCTCCCTGGCAAGAAGCTTTTTTAGGAGGTGCTCTCCTGGCACAAATCGGTGAATTGAGTTTTCTGCTTGGTTCTTCTGCTTACAGCCTGGGTATTATAGAAGACTATAGTTATAATTTTACTATAAGTTTGATTTCACTTACCCTGATAATCAGTCCATTTTGGATTTCATTAACGGAAAAATTAGTCATATCCCAAAGATTTAAATCAATAGAGTGATTAAAAAAGGAGACCTCCAATTTTTCGAATTAATATACCCAGGATGATTCAAATGCTACCTATTGAAGCAGGTATTAATAGAAAAGATTAAATAAATAAATGAATATCCCGTTGATGCGGAGTTCACACCGATTGGGCTGCATATTAGCAAGATAATTCCGAAAAGGCGATTGAATTAATAGAAGGATTTGATATTATCCTTTTTGTAAATACTTCTTCCTCAAAATTCATTAAAAAGTTAAGCCCTTTATCTGTTTTAACTTTCGTAATCAACCAGTAGTATTGGACACTTCATCTGCATAGGTGTCCGCTACAAAATCTTCGACATATTTAAAATCATGAAACCAATAGTCTGATGAAATGACTTCCATTAATATTTCATTATCACTGCTGTGTTCCAATTTAAATTGCCAAATAATGTCTATGGCTTCCTTGAATTCTTCCCCGTCGACTTGTTCTTCGAACAATCTATAAATCAATGTGTTCTCCGGCATTCCGGCAACCAATAAACGAATCAAAGCTGCTTCAGTAGAACCATTAAAAACCGTAAACGCGTTCTTGTCTTTAGCTGTAATTTTTACCACAAATTTAATAGCTTCCGGATGAGGAAACTTACCGTTAAATGCCTCATATAGCAATTGATTAACATTAAATAACTCTTCATGCAGAGAGAGGTCTGCATATTCCTCCCACAATTTTTCATTAAGCATTTCATTCGAAAGGTTGTGTATTTGGCCTTTGGACAGTCTATTCCCAAAAGTGTATTCCAACACAATTTTAGCGGCATCTTCGGGTTCGTTATCGGTCAATGACATTAAACTCAATTCTTTAATCTCATTCGCTGCTAATTGGGAGGTATCGCTATAATCCATTAGTTCCAATAAATTCTTGTAATCTTCTTCCGACCAGGAATTTGGTAATTCGCGGATAGTTTTAAAGCTCAGGCGTTCTACTTTTAAGACTGTTTTCATAATTCTCTTTGCATCATTTTAAAACCATTTTCTTTTTTTAAAATAAACCAACATAGCTATTGCCAATACAAGCATTACGCCTAGCATAATAAAGTAGCTGTAAGCATATTGCAGCTCGGGCAGCACTTCAAAATTGGTGCCGTAAATACCTGCAATAAAAGTTAAAGGAATAAAGATGACGGAAAAGATCGTCAAGAATTTCATGATATCATTTAGCTTACTACTGATGGTAGTATGATAAAGGTTTAATTGATCTGTTAAAATTTCCCGATAACTATCAGATGAATCTGTAGCCTGATTAATATTATCTAGTAACTCCTTATAATGAATAAAAGTGCTTTCAAATATTAATTCAGAATCCATTTTTGAAAGGGCCAGAATCATTTCTTTAGCAGGTCTGATATTTCTCCGTAAAAAATTCAATTCTCTTTTAAACATGTTAATCTTTTTAATGACCGATTTGTTGGGCTGATCGCCGCCCAGATTTTCCTCTAGAAGTTCTATTTTCTCACCAAGCACGCTGATAATATAGATATAGTTATCGATAACAATGTCCAGCAATGCGAAAGCCAGATAATCAGTCCAGCCATTTCGAATTCTTTTTTTCTTTTTGCGGATGCGATCCCTTATGGGTTCGAACACATCGCCTCTTTTTTCCTGAAAGGAAATCAAAACCGATTTGGTTAAAATCAAGCTTAGGTTTTCGACTGAAATCAATCCTGTTTTTTCATCCAGTTGTAACATTTTAATGGAAATGAAAATACAATTATCAAATTCATGCACTGTGGGACGTGAATTTGTATTCATTACATTGGCCAAAACCAAATCATCTAATTCAAAAACTTGAGCGATTTCCCTCATCAGAATGGGATTGTGAAGACCGTCAATGTTTAGCCAGGTTACTGTCTTTTTATCCTGGTATTTCTGTATTTCGGCTAATTCATTAAGAGCATTTTCCTCAAATTCTTTAGCATCAAAGTCAATGACCCTAATAGTTACTTCCTCCGATTTCTTTTCGCCCCGGAATAATAGTTCATCCGGAGCCAGCCCAATTTCATGCTTCTTTTTTTTTATAAATCTCGCCATAATCTTCACTTAAATAAAGCAACTGAACTTAAAATATTCTAATACTGTAGTTCAGGAAAATAGCCTTATATGGAATTTATTGAAAGTACTTAATTATTTACTTTTATTAACTTTAACAGCACCAGATTTAACATGCAAATCCATTTGCGGGAACGGTATGGTAATGTGATTTTCAGCAAATTTCTTATTAATTATTCTCCGGATATCACTTTTTACTTTTCCTATTCTAAAACTATTTTTACTAAAAAACAACAGTTGAAAATCCATGGATGAATTGCCAAAATTCACTAGGCGGCCTTCAACCGATTCCATGTTAAAAATATCAGGATGCTCAAAAGCACTTTCTTCTAAGATCCTTATAACCAGATCAACATCACTTCCGTAGGCAACACCAACATCAATTCTGAACCGGGTGTTATTCGACTGGTGACTCCAATTAATTACTTTACTGGTGGTAATCAATGAATTTGGAATTATTATGGAAATATCATCTCTGTTTAGTGCCTTGGAGGTACGCAAGCCAATACTTTGAATTTTCACAACATCACCGTCTATTTCCAGTACATCATCTATTTTAATTGATCTTTCGGAAAGTAGTATGATGCCAGATATCACATCATTAAATGTTTGCTGCAATCCCAATCCAATACCAACCAGTAAAGCGGCAGATCCGGCTAATAACAATGTGACTTTAATACCTATAGTTTCCAAAATAAATCCTATGGCTATTACCCAAACTACATACATTATAATTTGGTACAAGGCATAGATACTCCCTGTATCGAGACTACTAAATTTATACCCGCGAAATACAGCTTTCTTAATTAGCCACAATACTATTTTGGTAATTACTATAATCAACAAAACAGTTATCAATTTTGAGACTTTTAAGGTATAATCCCCTAAAGTGAAAATTTCAAATTCTAAAATATTGTTTAAGATTTCCATTGATTTATTACCTTGAATATTGAACACATCAATCTTTAATATATATGGTTTTTCGATTTATAAACTCCATCATACCATCTTTAGCCAGTTCTCGCCCATATCCGGAATATTTGCTTCCTCCGAAAGGCAACCTTGGATCCGACTTTACCAATTCGTTAATGAAATAAGCCCCATCACTAAGCCTGTCCGCATGCCTAACCGCATTTTCTGTATTTGACGTACATACGGTTACTCCAAGTCCATATCTTGATTTCTCTGAAAGATCAAAGGCATGATCTTTATCTTTAGCCTTAATCATCGCGGCAAGAGGCCCAAAGGTTTCTTCGTCAAAGGCAGCCATACCTGGCTTCACATTACCCAAAATAGTAGGCTCATGATAGCAATAACGCTGATCGCCTCCCAGCAACAACTCAGCTCCTTGCTCTAAAGAGTCTTTAACCTGACGATTAAGCTGATCTGCCAGGTCCTTTCGGGCCAAAGGTCCAACTTGGGTAGTTTCATCCATGGGGTCGCCGGATTTTAGGTCGCGAATGGCCTTAGTAAATTTGGAAACGAATTCATCATAGATGCCTTCTACTAAAATGAAACGTTTTGCAGCAATACAGCTTTGTCCGCAATTGAGCATCCGTGCCGTGATTGCTGTTTTTACTGTTTTATCAATATCTGCGTCTTCCCAAACAATGAAGGCATTGTTTCCGCCAAGTTCCAAAACAGATTTCTTGATATGCCTACCAGCGATTTCAGCTACAGCCGAACCTGCCCCTTCACTTCCTGTAAGCGTTATGGCCTTTACCCCTTCGTGCGCAATAATATGTTCCGTTTGATCGTGATGAACTATAAGGTTTTGAAATACATTTGGTGGAAAACCAGCTTTAATAAAAACTTCCTCTATTTGTTTGGCACAGCCAAATACATTAGGGGCGTGTTTTAACAATCCGGTGTTTCCGGCCGTCAATGTTGGTGCCGCAAACCTGAAAACTTGCCAAAATGGAAAATTCCATGGCATTATGGCGAGAACACTTCCAATAGGGTCATGTCTTACAAAACTCTGTTTAGCATCCGTAGGAATCGTTTCATCGGCAAGGAAAACAGCGGCATTCTCCGCATAGTAATCACAAACCCAGGCACATTTATTCACCTCCGATCGAGATTCCGAGATGGGTTTACCCATTTCCAGCGTAATCATTTTGGCGTATTCTTCAACATTATCACGTAATACCTGACCAGCCTTTTTAATGAGACCTCTCCGCTCGGAAAGAGGTACGCTACGCCAGGATTTAAAGGCGATTTGCGCTTTATTGAGTTTTGCCGTTGTTTCCTCTTTTGTGAGTCCTTTATACGAACCTACCTGTTGATCATTGTAGGGATTTATACTCTTGAATTCCATTGTTTTATGAACTTACCTATTCCAAATAAAAAGATTAGCAAGCATTTACATGCTTATGTTGGAAATGTTTGGAAGATTTATTTTGTGAGGCTGCCAGCTAGCACAATTTTCTCTCGTTTATCTTCCACCAGTTGTGATACATACTTTGAACGTATGGCTTTTATCCAGTCTTTGGCTCTTTTATTTAATTTAAAATCGTCAGTCATCATACGGCCTCTGGAAACCAATATGCCTATATCGGCACCTTCGTACAAATAGTCACCCTTTTTGGATATATGTAAAAAGAAGGCTTCGTTTTCGGTTTCTACAGCCCTTCTGTGGGTATCCATACGGTCGAATTGAATATGACCATTGTCAAACATTTTATAAATCCCGGATTTTGGCGCCTCTGATACATACTCTATAGTGTCGTCGGTATGTTTGATAATTAATTGGCTCCATCCATCAATATTTTCCTGTTTGGCCCATCGATCGTTAATAGCTTTTACACTTAACTTGTAATCAACATCCATCCATTCCAGAATATGAAATATGAAAAGGGGGGCATCAGCCAAGGCAAAAACGGCATGATTTGTAATGGAACTTGCACCTGTAACCCTGGGGTTCAATTCGCCGAGATAAATTTCTCCATTGTCCTGATCAATTAGAAAATCCAGTTCAAAGTATCCTTTGTATCCTTCTTCACGCAATTGATTGCCAAAAAGCTGGGTATATTTTGTCGCTTTTTTTCTAAGTTCAGGTGTAAAAGCATTAGGATAAATCTCGTTGCCGCACCAGCCACCCTTATATGGAGTAAGTTCTTTAAAACCAACCAACTCGGTCATCAAGGGCGCAACTATTGTACCGTGTCTTGTAACGCAAGCTTCAATAGCTGATCCCTTACAATTAATGCGTTTCATTATTTTTACTTCCTTTTCTTTTACAATTTCCTCTTCGTACTTTTTGAATTCCTCTTCATTAGAAATAAAGAAAGTTGTATGACCAGAATCCCCGAAAGGTGTTTGAATAACAAGATCAGTTCCAAGTGCTTTGGAAACCTTACCCATTTGTGCATAGTCGGTAACGCGGGAAAGTACGTAAGGAACACAGGGTACACCCGCTTTTTCGGCAATACGGTTTGTATTTACTTTATTATCCATGAAGGTCCGCATCTTTGCGGTAGGAAACATAACCTGCAATCCTAATTTTTTTGCGAGTTTCTCGGTCTTTTCATCAAACATTAGAAACATAGCTTTACCAGTATTCTTGCCTTTCTTTCTTGTCTTTAAATAGTCCTGAACCTCTGGATGCTGAAGCAAATAGTTATTAATATCTTCAATACATGTAAACTCATCATGGGGAATTTCTTCCTTCGGTGAAAAAACGTTTGGATGCAGACCGTCAAAACATTCGATATGACAGATAAATTTGAAGCCTTTGATCCATTCATCGGCCCCCAACATATTAAAATTAGTGGCACTAATAAAATATATAGGCACCTCGTTTTTATAAAAGAAACGTCTGATGTCGGGAACACCATTGAGTATTTCAGCTGAGGTTTTTTTCTTTACTGGTGTCACTTTTTTCTTTGCAAGAGTTGCTTTTTTCGCGTTCATTTTTTGAATATTTTTTAAGATTATTTATTTTTTCTTACTCCCATTGCCATAGCTCCTATGGATGTAGTGGTTTTATGCCTATCTAAAACGCTTTCTTTGAAGACCCTTAAGCCAAGATCGGAACGGTAACCATGAATTTCGCTAACATCCAGAACAGTAAGGAAATTGATTATTTCCGCGCTAACTACCTGGCCGGGAACAAGCACGGGAAATCCTGGGGGATATGGAATTACAAAAGTTGAAGCAACAAGCGTTTTGCCTTTTTCCATGGCGATCAAACACTCATTTAAAGGCACATATTCGTAATTTTCTTCATTGTAAGCCAGAAAGTAAGCAGCACGCAGGTTACCTCCGGGCACGCCGGGTACTGCCTGAAATGAGTGGTGGAAATAACTGAAATCCGGCAATGGAGGCACTTCCTTAGTTAATGAATGTATTCTTTTTTGACGAATTTCACTTTCTTTATCATTCAATGCTTTGAACTCCTCATCCAATTCATCTGCAATTTTTAGTAAGGCATTTGTTAAATAGGTTACACTACCACGGGTGGTACCTATATTGGTCATAAAGAGCACGGTGTTTCTTGATGTCTTGTTTATCTGGATATTAAATTTATCCATCAGGTACTTATTCTTGAAGGTATCACCATCAACTCCGGTTTTGCCAATAAACAAAGTTATCTTCGTAGGATCCAATACAAATTCATCTTCTTCCCATGCTTCATCCATTCGGTTCCAACCTTCGTTCCTTGTGTAATACTCTTTAAGCCCTGTTTCGCGGTATTTATTCGGGATAAAATCATGTACCGTTAGAATGTCAAAGTATTTGCTCAATTGTGGGTTGTCATTTACTTTGGCCCTTAAGACCATCGCCATTTCAATACTTTTTTCAACCAACTCAAACCCTTCGAGCTGTACCTGGCGTCGACCGACATCTAAAGATGCCAACATCTGGTAATTGGGGGAAGTGGAAGTGTGGGTCATATAAGCTTCCAAAAAGGTATTTTCGCTTTTGCGACGAAAATCCTCGTCCCAGATGTGTATCATGGAGCCTTGTCGAAAGCTACTCAATGTTTTATGGGTACTCTGGGTAGCGTATACCCGTATGCGTACCTTATCTGGATTGGGCAATAAAGAAACATCACCATTATTTAAGCCTTTGACATGAGCCGAATAACGCCTTCTATAAGTACTGCTGTTATATTTTTCGTACAGCTTTTTCGCCGTGAACATTCCAGTACGTTGCTTATAATTATTTGCAAATCCTGCAAAGGCAAACCAGGCCTCATCCCACAAAAATATCATGTCGGGTTTTATGGCCAGAACTTCTTCCATCACACGCTCTACATTATAAACGAGGCCGTCAAAGGTGCAATTGGTGAGTAATAACATCTTGACTTTATCCAGCCTTCCAGCGTCTTTCAATTGTAACAATTTACTTTTAATTTGTTCCAGCGGAACTGCCCCATACATGGAATATTTGTCAATCGGATAGGAATCCAGATAAACCGGATAAGCTCCTGCCAAAACCAATCCATAATGGTGTGATTTATGGCAATCCCTATCGATAAGAACAACATCCCCAGGTTTCACAAGGGCTTGCATCACAATCTTATTTGCAGTAGAAGTCCCGTTGGTCACAAAGTATGTATATTGTGAGCCATAAGCGTCCCGGGCCAATTCCTGTGCTTTTTTGATGGGCCCTGTGGGCTGTAAGAGTGAATCTAATCCCCCAGTAGTCGCAGATGTTTCTGCCAAAAACATATTTCTGCCATAGAAATCTCCAAAATCATTGATCCATCTCGATTTAAAAACCGAATTACCACGAGATATGGGCATGGCATGGAAGACACCGGTAGGCTTACGGCTATAGTCTACTAAGGCTGAGAAGAAAGGCGTGTTATATCGCTCGGAAATTCCGCGCATAATGGTAAGGTGCAGTTCCTGTATATCTTCTGTTTGATAAAATATACGCCTGAAACTTTTTATGGTGCTATCCTTTAGGTGTCCTAAAGAAGTATCTGTAACATAATAGGCATCTAATTCAGGCCTGAATTGTTTAATTAATATGCCAATTATAGGTCCTAAGTCCGTCTCTGACTGAGAAGAGAAATCCAGTTTAGTCACCTGTTGGATATAAGGTTTTATTAGTGGCGCAATTCCTTTTGAATGGTAAGGCGGCGCGTACCGGACAACAACTGCCTGTATATTGTAATTAAAAAGCAACGCAATCATTGCATCCTGAAATGATCGCTCTACAATCACACCATATGTGAATTTGTCATCAGACGTGCGCAGGGTTCTTAAGCTATGCTGCAGATTGGTCTCTTCCTGTTCGGAAATATCGTCTATGAACATTACCTCGAAATGGTTCTTTCGAACGCTATTGTATTGCTCATGTTCCTCAACGGATTCTATACTCTGCTCATCGTAATCCAGAAAGTCGGGATTGCTTTTGAAGCTGTCACCAACCAATTGTTTTGTTGTTTCCGCTACTAAATTTGATAAAGAAGTATGTTCATGCCTTGTAAGGGTATTTTCAAGTTTTCGTATACGCCCTTTACCAGGAGAGGCAAAAAAGCATTCAACCCCTTTTAGATCTTTTATTAACTCTTTAGCTGCTTTTTTGTGCCTTTTTTCATTTGCCGATCCTTTGTGGCATCGCGCCAATTCGGCTGTTTCAATTTTTAGTTTGTTCCAATAATCTACCCTTAATTGACCGATATTATAATAAGGTGCACTTTTTGTTTTAATTTTAATCACAGCTTAATTTTTAGAATGTAGTGCAAGCTTATTTCCCTGGGAATCAATAAAAATGGCAAAGTAGCCAGCTTCTTCATTGATAAGAGTTTTAGGCATCACGATTCGCCCTCCTGCCTCCTCCACTTTATCCAGAACGTTACTCAGGTCTTTACCCCCATTTAAATATATCAAAGGCCCTGTATCACTAGGCACAGAACCTGGCCCCGCGATTACCGCACCACCAATCCCGGTGGTTACAGGAAAAAAGGCCATGGCATTCACATCCGTTATATTTTGCTCCATCTCAATTCCGTAAATGTGATTATAAAAATTGACCGCTTGCTGAAAGTCAATTGCTGGTATTTCAAACCAACTCACATAATCTCTAATCACTGTCTTATTCTTCTTTTTACTTCTTAAAGGTGCGCCGCCCATTTTTTTTGATTTAGTTTGAATTATCTCCTTTGTAATGTACAGATGACCTGGGATGCTCAAGATTGTCTTCCTTGATAATTAGTTCTGTTAATTTGTCCAGTCGGTTAGGTTTTATAAGTGGCCCAAGAGAATCAAGATACGGATGCGGGGCATCTGGCTGGTAGATTTTGAATTGTCCTAAATGGTCTCTGAAACTTTTCAATGGCTGACCCAAACGCAATATTCCCAATTCACGGCTTCTTTTCACCCTTGCTATATTTAATTCAAGCGGAATTATTTCCTCAGTGCCTTCTGACTGGTGTATTACGAGTCCGTCTGGCCCACAAACTATTGATCTTCCGGTGCCGCCTGTATCTAATCCATTAACATCAAAAAAGTAGCATTGATTCACAGAAGCCATGGCCCTCACAATGGAAAGCTCAATATCCCGATCAATAGTGCCCGACATAGTAGGGTGAAGTATAACTTCTGCACCTAATGAGGCCAAAGTCCTAATAGTTTCCGGGAACCACATATCATAACATATAGACACACCAAATCTTCCTACATCCGGTACATCAAACACACAAAATTCCGTTCCGGGGGTCACACCTACTTCGTAAGGATAAAAAGGAAACATTTTACGATAACGCGTCACTATTTCTCCTTTAGGATTTATAACAGTAGCGGTATTGTAAATTTTTCCATTACTCTTTTCGAATATCGAACCGGGAAGCAGCCAAATACCATATTTTTTGGCCATGGCCTGCATTTCCGTTTCAAACGAACAAGGTATTTCCTGAGCTGTGTGGGTGAGTGGGCCGTAGGCACATAATTCACTGAATAGTACCATTTCGATCCATGGGTAAAGGTTCATGGTAATATCAATTTTCAACTTCATCATTTCCACATTGGAAGCGACTGCCGATACTTTCATTTGTACTCCTGCAATTGCAAATGGTCTCATATTTATTTACGTGTTGCTTTTTTAATTTCGTTTTCCAAAATAGTTAATCCTTTATGTAATTGATCGTCAGTAATGACAAGGGGCGACAATATGCGGAGAACATTTTTATAGGTACCTGCACTTAGCATAATTAACCCATTTTCAGCGCAACCTTTAACAATTTCACCACAAACTTCTGAATTGGGTTGTCTTGGGTCCCCGTTTTTCACAAACTCAATCCCAATCATGGCACCGATACCTCTTACATCACCTATTTCAGGACAATCATTCATTAGTTTTTTCATTCGATTCGCAATGATCTCTCCAATTTTATTGGCCTGTTCATTCAAATTGATGGCTTTCATATATTTAATGGTCGCAGAAGCTGCGACACAGCAAATGGGACTGCCAATATAAGTACCTCCTATAGAGCCTGAAGCTGCGGCATCCATTATTTCGGCTTTTCCAACAACAGCTGCAATGGGAAGCCCGGACCCCATTGATTTAGCATACGTACTTATGTCTGGCTGCACCCCATAATGCTGCCAACTGGCCCAATGGCCCGTGCGACAGAATCCGCTTTGAACCTCGTCCATGATCAACATAATGCCATGTTCGTCACAAAAAGCTCTTAGTCCTTCCAGGTATTTTTGTGGTACCGGATTAAACCCGCCTTCACCTTGTATGGGTTCAATAATTACCGCCGCAAGGTTATCTACATCCACAAGGTTAAGTGCGCTTTCATGTAGCCGTTTGAGTTCATCATCTACAAATTTATCCAGGTCCCTCTTTCCGTGATAACGATAAAAATTTGGGAACGGAAGTCTGTATACTTCAGGCGCAAAAGGACCACAATCATATTTATAACTTACTTTGCTTGTTAGTGTCATTGCCATCATTGTACGGCCATGATAAGCTCCGGTGTAGCAAAGGATTGCAGGTTTTTTAGTAGCCTGGCGGGCGATTTTGATGGCATTCTCTACAGCTTCTGCTCCAGTACTCACTAACATGGCTTTGGTTTTTTCCCCATGAGGTAGAATTTCCACCAATTCTTCGCATAATTGTATATATGGCTCGTAGGTAACCACATTAAAACTAGTGTGCAAATACTTCCCTGCTTGCTCGCGGATGGCTTCAACCACAGGTTCCGGGCAATGACCCGCATTTACGACGCCTATACCACCTGCAAAATCAATGAGCTCGCGCCCATCAACATCAATAATGATAGCTCCTTTTGCGTCTTTAACGGTAGCCGTGTTGAATACCCCTACACCATTGGCTACCACATTTTTTCTCCTGCTGAGAAGCTCTTCTGATTTAGTCAATTCTTTTATCATTGTAATTATTTTCGTTTTTTATAAGATAGGCTTAAAAAATATGTTTTAATAACTATTTTTCTTTTTAAATTTAGTAATCATATTTATGAACATCGGTACTCCCTCCACTTTTTTAATTATAGGTTATACAAATACTTTTAGGCAACAGTTCCAGGTTTACAATATTAACTTACCCAATAGTTTTCCTGCAATGTCATATATCAGTTTTAAGGTGTAAATACCATTGCCCCACTGCATTTCGAAAATTACATGCTGAGGGGTCTGTACTTGGTAAATTTGCTGAAGCCCCTCCCTGCTGAATTTTCCTTTTAAGCTTTGTTGTACTTTTTTAGGAATAAATTCTAACGGTACCAGAGTTATGGTTTCCAGCCAATTGCCTTCACTATCATATAAGCTAGTGAATTCCTTTCCTTCTGAGTTAAAATTTACATGCCATTTAAACACCTCTATCTGTTTCCAATGGACAAAAGCAGCTTTGGGATATTTTGATTTAAATGCTATGCATACGGCGGTACCTGGTAGTTCCCGCTTGTTTTTGACAACCCTGTTTTGCAATGAGGTCAGCAGATATTTAAATTTACTATTCAAGTTAGCAGCGTCATTAAGTTAGCACGTATTTTCAATTCTTTTCCTTTTTCCAAATCACCAACAGCAGCGTCTAATAGAATTTCTATGGAGTGATATTTAATTGCATCTAAGAATATTTTAAATATGGCATACATTCTAACAGATACAAATGCTAATTTCAGTTGAAAATATAAAGTTATCCCTTTAAATATGCTTATACAGCTACCTAGGTAGCACTTAGGTTAAATTTACGATACGTGGAAATTGATAAGATAGATAGACATGCGATTGCGGTCTTTCAAAAAAATAATCAAGGAATATATTTTTCTTCGGCAATTGAAAGCAAAAGTTCCAAATTCTTAACGTTGATTTGTTTACGACTTACAGAAATAGCTCCACAACGTTTTAATTCTTGGATATGCCGGCTTACAACTGCTCGAGTAGTACCAATAAGTCCTGCAATCTCTTCGTTGGGAAGATTGTTGATCAATTCCAGTTTACGTGTTTCTCCATTTATGTTTTTAAGAAGTAACCCCGAAAGTCTTACAAGTGTACTATGAAGCGAAACATCAGTGGCAACGTCCATAAGTTGCCGCATTCGATCTCCCAAATAATATAAAATAGCCTTATGCATTACCGGATATTCATTTATCCAGCCGCGCATTTGTTCCATGGATATTTTTAAAACTTCCATTGTGTCTAGAGCTTCCCAATATACATCATGGGGTTTAGTATCAAGTAAAGACAATACATCAAAAACATCTCCCTCAGAAAGAACGAAAACGGTATGCTCTCTTCCTGAACCAGGATTGGATTTAAATACCTTAAGCCTGCCGGAAACAATAAAGTGAAAGGTGGACGAAACCTCCAGACTGCTTTTAAAACTTTTTGCACTCCAATGCTCTGAAATCATTGATTTTAATAGCCTTTGCACCGAATCAGTATCAGCCTCCTTGAAAAAAGGAGAATTCATCAGGGCTTGCAGATATCTAAAAAAGTGTGTGCTTTCGGGATTCATTACAGTTTTACAAAACTAAGCAGAAAATTACAGAAATTTTTATTGGCCGGTGATATACTTATTGCATCTTTATATCCAGGATATCCTCCTAAAAGAATTAGGCTACACAACGTTTATCATTTTGCCATTAATAATTCGTGAAGCTCTGATAAATCAGAAGGCAAGTTCTCTCTGATTTTTTATTGGTCGTCGTTTTACAGGCGCTAGAAGTCTTACTAGCTTGGGACTTTTCCCTTCTAAAATCAATACCAGTTTCTAAATATCCTAAGGTTACAGAATGGAGACATTGAGCAGGTCAAAGGCCCGGACCAACCGCCAACCCAAATCAGTCTCGATCATGTAGAAATCTATAAGGTGTATGTCATTATTTTCTGCGAGAAAACAAAATAATGTCAGCCACAAGAAGAAATGTTTATTCAATTTTGATTAATTAGAGACGACTACTTTAAACCGGGAAGTAGATTCTCCATCCCTGATTTTAATAAAATAAACCCCGTTGCTCAAGGAAGATAGATCCAGAGGTTTTTTACCCTCAAATTGTTTCACCAATTGTCCCGAAATAGAATGAACTGCAATAATACTTTTATCTGAAGTCCCGGGCAGATTCAGTAAGCTGGATGTAGGATTGGGATATGCTATTATTTTATCCGCAAAAGATATTATTTCCAAAAATTCGCCTTCACATGGCAGACTGGATTTTAAACTAACGAGATCGCCATTATTCAAGGGGTAACTAAACTGATTACTATCAAAAGTCCCTTTTAGCTCATTATTTACGGTAAGTACAAAGGGCGGGGTACCTTTATCAATTTCGAAATAGGTTTTAGAGGATAATCCCTGAAATTCTGTCTTTGCGGTAACATCTAAGGGCTGTATTTCCGGGATATTTAAGTCATAGCACTGTTCAAATGCCGGCTCATTTTCTACCCTTAAACACATGGTATACATCCCGGGTGCAAGATTTTCAATTTCAATCTCCCGGTTAAAAGAATATTCCTGGCCATTAATAATGGCAACATAATCATAATACTCCTGGGCATCAATAGAAATGGCCCCGTCATTCAGATCCAGGCAAGTTTCGCCTATTGTTTTGACTAGAAAATTATCTGGTTTTAAGTTAACCAGGCCCTCAAAATATTCTTGAGCTAAACCAAATGCTTCCTTACCAATTTTATCGCCAATTATGCGTCCCGGAATATCATCTATAGGTGGATGAATACCACCCCAAATGCGCGATAAACTGGTCTGGTCTGAAGCATCCCTGTACGTAGCCCATTGCAAGGTTAGGTTCTCACTGGGTCCGCTTTCAAAAACTAAAAAATTATTCTGTTCAATATCAAATATTCCCATTCCTCCAGGAAAATAGGAATCACCTGTAAGCAGGGTAAGTACTTCTGCTGCCGCACGCGAAAAAGTAGAATGGCCGGAAAGATAACCTGCGAAAGGTGGTGTTACAAATGTAGGGCGCTGATAAGGCCACCATTGCGTTCCAAGGATCCAGTCAACTCCAGCGATATCTGTGGATGCATTATTAATAAAATCGGGCCCTTTCCAGGCAAATATTTTAATTTTTCCCACGTTCTCGTCTCCAATTCCCGACAGGGGATCGCCACTTTCAATCAATTCAATTCTCCCCGGAATAAGGGGTAAACCCTGTGGATGATAACCCGGCAGTAAGGCATTGGTACTTTGACCGTTAGAGGCCATATAGCGAATCGCTGAAATTGGCCGGATATAATCGTAATAACCTTTTATTCCCCATGCGTTTACAGCAGCATCATGCATTGCGCCACCAAGAGCTAAATAAGACTTTACATCCCACTCTAAATCGGTTACTACGGAACCTTCACCACCAAATTGTTTTACTGTTTCCGGATGATCACTTACATAATTCAATATCGTAAACCAATGACCGGGAGGGGTTTCTGAATCCGGGCCATCTGCCCAAAATTCGGCAAGTACACGGGCATAATCGGCTCTTTTAACCAGTTGTGGTTCATAAGGTGCCTGTGTAGCGGGATTTAAATTATGCCCCGTGCCTATATCACCTCCTTCCATAAAATTATAAAAGGTCTGATATTCCTCAAATGTTTCAGGGTACAGGGCCATATCTACATTACCCAGAGCACCCGGAGAAATATCCATTAAGGTGGGATCGTCAGGATCTAAGTGAGAAGACCAGGACGCTACCAATGCAAAATGCCATTTATAAGGATCAGTAAAACCATTTTCATTGGAATTGCTGATTCCGGGAGGAGCACCCGGATTATTATAAATATAACTATCAAA